>NZ_JBIUSS010000006.1:0-88868 GCF_044741445.1 Kitasatospora sp. NPDC088160
GGCCGAGATGGGCAACCCCACCCCCTGGGCCGACCTCGCCGGATTCCGCACCGACATGAGCGCCCTCGTCCCGAAAGTCACCTCCGCATCCCTGGACGATCTCGACTTCGGTGTCACCCTCACCGCCGTCCTCGTCTGCGCCACCCGCCGCGGCGTCCGCTCCAGCCCCGTCATCGCCCTCCTCGGCAAATCCTTCGCCAACCTCGAAGGATCCATCCGCCACCTCTGCCCCGAACTGTCCATCACCGACGTCTTCGCCGACAACCTGCGCACCATCATCTTCGGCCTCACCCGCGAGACCCTCTCCGAACAGCAAGCCGCCCGCACCGCCCTCGAACTCATCATCGCCGCCCCCGGCACCCTCCAGCAGAGCCGCAACATCCTGCGCAACCTCGCCGACAACGACCTCACCCTGAGCATCACCAACACCACGGACCGGCCGGACCACAGCCACACCCACGCCGCACTCATCCTCGCCGCCGCCATCATCTGGGCCACCAGGCACAGAAGATGACCCCGCTCCCGACCACGGCAATGGACAACGAACACCGGGTACGTCCCGCGAGCGCGCCGCCCCGGGTCGGACCTCTCCCGTCACCGGCCCTGTCGCGCATCCTGGGGAAGGCACCGACACAGGGGCGACGTCGTTCTCACCCGCGGTGCGGCTACTGAGCGGGCCGGGTGGCGCCAGGCCACCGCTTTGCACTGCGGGGCGCTGTCCGGGCCCGGGCACTCTCACCTCCCGGACCGCCCGTGAGCGCCTGACACTCCCGGGGATCCTGACCAGACCGGCGCCGGCCCGCCCGGCGGGGCGGACAGCACCGACACCGCCCTGCCCCCGCCCGCCTCCCTGGAGCTCTACGCCCGGGGACTGGCCGGCTCCGCCGAGGCGTTGGCGCACGGCTGGCTCCGACTCTGGCTGACCCCGGAGACCGGCGCGACCACGCCGGTGCGACCATCGGCAGGTTCTCCCACCTGCTGCCGGACGCCGCGCAGCGGGTCACAGCGGCCTGCGCGGAGGCCGAGACCACCGCCGCCGAGGGCGCCGCGCAGGCGGAGGAGTGGCTGCTGGCCACCTGTCCCAGGTCCGCCGTCCACGCCCAGCCGCACGACCTGCGGACGGCGGCGTGCTGAACCCTCGGCTGCGGGAACCGGTCGTGGCCACTGCCGGGCTACCCCGCGACCGGCTCGGGCCGGAGGGCCTGGTCGATGTTCTCCTCGACCCAGGAGCGAAGCGCGTTCAACGGCACCGCGGCACTCTGGCCGAGGCGGGTGAGGGAGTACTCGACGTGCAGGGGGACGACGGGGTACACGGTGCGGTCGAGGATGCCGAAGTCCTCCAGGCGGCGCAGGGTCTGGGTCAGCACCTTGGGGCTGACGCCCTGGAGGCGGCGCTGGAGTTCACCGAACCGCTGGGGACCGTCTTCGAGGGCGCCGATGGCGAGGGCGGCCCACTTGTTCGCGAGCAGGTCGAGCAGGATGCGGCAGGGGCACTGGGCGGCGTAGACGTCGTGCTGCGAGTGCTCGCCGCTGGGGCAGGTGGTCGTCATGCTCACCCTCCTCACCAGGACACTTCCCGATGGGAAGTACTAGCCCTTGAAGGTAACCATACCCGCGGGGATAGCGTCGCCGGCATCGAGGAACGGCCGCTCAACGGCCTTCCGCACTCTGATGCTCCGGGAGATGACGCATGTCCGCAGACACGATGCGCGCGGTGGTCCAGGACACGTTCGGCGGGCCGGAGGTGCTGCGGGTCGCCGAGGTGACGCGTCCGGTGCCGCTGCCGACGGAGGTGCTGGTACGGGTGCACGCGGCCGGGATCAACCCGGTGGACTGGAAGACCCGCGGCGGCTCCGGCATGGCCGGCCTGCTGGGTGAGCCGCCGTTCACGCTCGGCTGGGACGTGTCCGGCGTGGTCGAGGAGGTCGGCTTCGGCGTGACCACGCTGAAGGCCGGTGACGAGGTGTACGGCATGCCGTGGTTCCCGCGCGCCGCGAACGCCTACGCCGAGTACGTGACCGCCCCGGCCCGGCAGTTCGCCCGCAAGCCGGCCACGCTCGACCACGTGCACGCCGCCGCCGTGCCACTGGCGGCACTGACCGCCTGGCAGGCCGTCGTCGACACGGCCCGGGTGCGGGCCGGCCAGCGGGTGCTGGTCACCGCAGCCGCCGGCGGGGTGGGCCACTTCGCGGTCCAGTTCGCCCGCCACCTGGGCGCCCACGTGGTCGCCACCGCCAGCGCCGCCCGGCACCCCTGGCTCAAGGAACTCGGCGCCGACGAGGTGATCGACTACACCAGCACCCGCTTCGAGGACGCCACCGCCGGCATCGACGTCGTCATCGACCTGGTGGGCGACGACCACGACCTGACCAGCACCCGTTCCCTGAAGGTCCTGCGCCCCGGCGGCCTGCTGGTCGCCGTCCCGGCCGGCGTCTCCCCCGAGCTGGCCGCGGCCGCCGAGGCGGCCGGCGTGCGGGTCACCCCGTTCCTGGTCGAGCCGGACGGCGCCGCGCTGACGACGATCGCCGCGCTGATCGACGCCGGCGAGGTCGCCGTCGAGGTGGAGCGGACCTTCCCGCTGGAGCAGGCCGGGGCCGCTCATGCCCGCGGCGAGGCGGGCCGCACCCGCGGCAAGCTCGTCCTCACCACCGGGGTCGGGCCCGGAGCCAACTGACCGCCGATCAGGAACGGACGGGATTCCCCGCTCGCCCCTCCCCCGTCCTCCGCCCTCCCTGTCGCGGGCTCACCTCACCTCACCGGACTCGCTCGACGCTCCACCTCGGCAGGTACTCGAAGAACGCGACGGCTTCCTCCCGCCACCTGGGGCGCCAGGCCGCGGCTTCCGCGGCGGCCGCGTGCGCGAAGCGCCGCATGTCCGCCCGCATCCGCTCCGGGACGCCGTGGCGGTGGGCGATGTCGCGGATGGCGGCGACGGTCTCCTCGGTGCAGGCTCCGTCGCCGAGTGCGGACTCCACCACGGCCCGCTCGGCGTCGGTGGCCGCCGCCAGGACGGCGCGGACGGTGTAGTTGCGCCGCCCCTCCCGGAGGTCCGTTCCGGTGGGCTTGCCCATGGTCCCCGCGTCGCCGAAGAGGTCCAGGTAGTCGTCGCGCAGCTGCCCGCAGATCCCCACCAGCCGGGCGTAGCGGCGCAGTTCCTCGTCGTGGCGGGCGGGCTGGACGCCTGCGGCGAGCAGTCCCAGCTGGAGCGGGGCGAGGACCGAGTAGCGGGCGGTCTTGTAGTCGGCCACGTCGTGCAGCACCTCCTCGTCCGGGTCCGCGGTGAAGTCCCGCTCCAGGTCGATGATCTGGCCGACGAACGTGGCCGTTGCCGCTCGCGTCTGCACCTCGACCATGGCCTGTCGGACCGGGAGCGGGGCCCGGGAATCGAGGAGGACCTGGAGGGACAGCGCGAGTGCGAGGTCGCCGGCGAGGACGGCGAGCCCGAGCGCGGTCTGCGGCCGGTCGGGGAACCGCCCCCGGTAGGCGTAGTAGGTGGAGGGCCCGCCCCGGCGGGTGGGGCTGTCGTCGATGATGTCGTCGTGGACCAGCCCGTGGGTCTGGAGCAGTTCGATGCTCAGCGCGGCGTCCTCCAGCCCCGCCACGGGCTCGGCGGTCACCAGCCGGGCGGCCTCGAAGAGCAGGGCCACCCGCATCCGCTTGCCGCCGCGCAGCGACAGGTCCCGCAGCAGGGCCAGGCAGTCCGGGGTGAACCGGCTGAACGACGGAGCGTCGAAGGCGGCGGCCAGGTCCTGGAAGTACTGCTCGGACAGCGTGCTGAACCGGCGCTCGTACCCGGCGAGACGGGCCCGGATCTGCTCGGTGGGGACGGCGGCGGTATCGGTCACGAAGATGTCTTCCGTTCGGGCGGGGATGCGGGCCCGCGCAGGCGCGGAGGTGCCACGGATCCCGGTGGTGGTCCGTCACCCATGCTGCCCCATCGGCCTCCCGGTCCGAGATACTGGGGAGCATGCAGACGATTTCTCTGGACACACAGGCCCGTGAGCACCTGGAGCGTGCGGCGGCAGCCTCCTCGGGACGCAGCGCGGCGACCGTCTACACCGGCCACGAGCGCGGACTGCGTCAGACCGTCCTCGCCCTGACCGCCGGCTCGGGCCTCGCCGAGCACGACAACCCCGGCGACGCGACCCTCCTGGTACTGCGCGGACACGTGCGGCTCGTCGAGGGCGACACAAGCTGGGAGGGCCGCGCCGGTGACCTGATCCCCATCCCCGAGGCTCGCCACAGTGTCGAAGCGATCGAGGATTCGGCCGTGCTCCTCACCATCGCCAAGCGCGACTGAAACAGCACACCGGACAGGTGCCGGACAGGGCGTGCCCACCTGCGGACGCGCCCTGTCCGGCACCCGCCCCGTCCGAGGCGGCCGCCCCCGTCACCGCCGTCACGCCTCATCCGCTCTGCGCCCTCAGGAACCCTCGCCCCCCAGCATCAAGTCCGTCCCGCCCAGGAAGGTCAGCCCGGCGGCGTCGTTCGACTCGTTCAACTCGCTCAACTCCCTCAACTCGCCGGGAAGGCGGGTCAGGGCGAGTTGCAGGGCCTGCAACGAGTCCACGCCGAAGATCGCCGTCACGCGGTCGACGACGCCCGGGTGTCCGGTGATCCGGTACGGGCAGTACCAGTCCGGCCCCTCCGGGTCGCGGCAGGGCAGCCCGACCTCCAGCAGCACCGGCCTCTGCGTCCCGTCCGGAGCGGTAAAGGCCAGCTCACGACTGGCGATGACCTGGCCAAGCTCGTATTCAGCGCTCACCGCAGCAGTACAACACACCCCACGGTTCGAAGCGCCTCTCCACCGGAAGGCCGGCAAGAGCACTGCCGGGAGCACGGTCCTGGTTGGGGCCGGCTCCCGGAGCCGGCTCCCGGGTGCGGTCTCGTCCTGGGTACGGACGAACTCGCCTGCCCCTGAATGGTCCTCTTGATCAAGGCCGGGAATCACCGGCGCCATTCCTCAGAGGGGTTCTTCGTGAACGAGCATGCACCGCACAGTCGCCTCCCGCGCTCGCGCCGGGGCGGCCGGCACCGGGCGGTGGCGGTCGTGACCGCCGTGGCCGCCGGCGTGATGACGGTCGGAGCGCTGGCACCGACCGCGGCGTTCGCGGGCGGCAAGCCGGACAACGTCCAGTCGAGCCTGAACGCGCTGGTGAAGGACGACGGCCTGCCCGCCGCGCTGGCCGCCGTCAAGGGCCGCGACGGCCGCACCCGCACCTACACCGCCGGTGTCGGCGACGTCGCCACCGGAGCCAAGGTGCCCACGGACGGGCAGGTGCGGATCGGCAGCAACACCAAGACCTTCACCGCCGTCGTCGTGCTCCAGCTCGTCGCCGAGGGAAAGGTCGGCCTGGACTCCCCCGTCGAGACCTACCTGCCCGGCCTGCTGCGCGGCGACGGCATCGACGGACGCAACATCACCGTCCGCCAACTGCTCCAGCACACCAGCGGCCTGCCCGAGTACGTGGACAAGGACTCGATCCTCACCGGTCCGACGCGCTACTACGAACCGCGCGAACTCCTCGACGCGGCCCTGGCCCAGAAGGCCCACTTCGCCCCGGGCACCAGCTGGGAGTACAGCAACACCAACTACCTGCTGGCCGGCCTGATCATCCAGAAGGTCACCGGGCGGCCGCTCGGCGAGGAGGTCAACCGGCGCATCGTCGACCGCATCGGCCTGCGCCACACCTACTTCCCCACCCCCGGGGACACGGGCATCCGCGAGGCCCACCCCAAGGGCTACAACCGGGACGCCGACGGCTCGCTCCGCGACTACACCGAACTGGACCCCTCCTGGGGCTGGGCGGCAGGCGCCGTCGTCTCCACCAACAGCGACATCACCCGCTTCTACACCGCGCTCCTCGGCGGCCGGCTCCTGCCCGCGGCGCAGCTCGCCCAGATGCGCACCACCGTCCCCGCCGACGAGGTGGGCCCCGGCGCCCGCTACGGGTTGGGCCTGGTGAGCCGGCCGCTGTCGTGCGGCGGCCTCTACTGGGGCCACGGCGGGACCATTCCGGGCTACGAGACCGCCGGGGGCGCCACCGATGACGGCCGCGCCACCAGCATCGCGGTGACCATGATCCCAAGTGGTGCGGCCGGACAGCACGTTGAGGCCGCGGTGGACGCGGCCCTGTGCCGCTGACCCTCCCCGATCCGGCCTGAGCTTCCGCACCAGTACGACCCGCGGGTTCTGCGCGCCTCGGCGAGCGCGGAACCCGCGCGCTCGCGTACCCGCGCACCTGCACATCCCGCCAATTCCCCTTTCCCGTAGAGGAGTTCTTCCGTGAACGAGCACGTCCCGCACAGCCGCTCCCCCCAGTCCCACCGGAGCCGCCGCGGTCGGCACATGGTGGCGGCAGCCGTGGCCGCCGGCGTCGTGGCGGCCGGAGTGCTGGCACCGACCGCGGCGTTCGCCGGCGCCAAGCCGGACAGCGTCCAACAGAGCCTGAACGCGCTGGTCAAGGACGACGGCCTGCCCGCCGCACTGGCCTCGGTCAAGGGCCGCGACGGCCGCACCCGCACCTACACCGCGGGCGTCGGCGACCTCGCCACCGGCGCCAAGGTCCCCGTCGACGGGCAGATACGCGCCGGCAGCAACACCAAGACCTTCACCGCCGTCGTCGTCCTCCAGCTCGTCGCCGAAGGGAAGGTCGGCCTCGACGCGCCCGTCGACACCTACCTCCCCGGCCTGCTGCGCGGCGACGGCATCGACGGACGCCGCATCACCGTCCGCCAGCTGCTCCAGCACACCAGCGGCCTGCCCGACTACATGGAAACCCCCGCACTCCCGGACTTCACCACGATCCAGTACCGCTACTTCGAGCCCCGCGACCTCCTCGACGCGGCCCTCGCCCAACAGGCCCGCTTCCCCGCGGGTACCAGCTGGGAGTACAGCAACACCAACTACATCGTCGCCGGACTCCTCGTCCAGAAGGTCACCGGACGGCCCGTCGGCGAGGAGATCACCAAGCGCGTCATCGACCGCATCGGCCTGCGCCACACCTACTTCCCCACCCCCGGGGACACCGGCATCCACGAGGCCCACCCTCACGGCTACTACCGCAGCTCGCCGGACGCGCGGACGATCGACTACACCGAGATGGACTCCTCGGCGGCCTGGGCGGCGGGGGCGATCGTCTCCACCAACACCGACCTCAACTCCTTCTACGCCGCGCTCCTCGGCGGCCGACTCCTGCCCGCGGCGCAGCTCGCCGAGATGCGCACCACCGTCCCCGCCGAGCTCCTGGGCCCGGGGGTCCGCTACGGGCTGGGCCTGCAGAGCAAGCCGCTCTCCTGCGGCGGCCTCTCCTGGGGCCACGGCGGGACCACCGCGGGCTACCGCTCCCGCAACGGGGTCACCGACGACGGCCGCGCCGCCGCCATCACCGTCACCGCCATCCCGGGCGAGGCCGGCGCGCAGCACATGGCGGACGCCCTGGACGCGGCCCTCTGCCGCTGACCGCGCCACCCCTCGGGGCGCCCCCTGCCTGCGCGGGGGGGCGGACACCGGACAGACGGCCTCGCGGCTCCCGTGGGCGGGGACCGCGAGGCCGTCTGTGGAGTACCGCTGCCGGGATCAGTCCGACTCGGGCAGGCTCAGCCCGCCTCAGCCCGCCGGGTTCGCGGGCCGGGCCTCGACCAGGCCGGACTCGTAGGCCGCGATCACCGCCTGGGCACGGTCGCGGACACTCAGCTTGGCGAAGATGCTGGTGATGTAGTTCTTGACCGTGGAGACGCTGATGCCCATCGCCGACGCGATCTCGGCGTTGTCCAGGCCGGTGGCCAGCAGGTGCCACACCTCGATCTCGCGGGGCGTCAGTTCGCCCAGACTGGACACCGGCAACGGCACCGGTGCCGGTGGCAGGCGGGGCGCGGTGACGTACGTGGAGATCAGCCGGGTGAGCAGGCGCGGCGCCACCGCCGCCTCCCCGGTGTGCACGGTGCGCACGGCCGCCGAGAGCTCCTCCGGGGAGACGTCCTTGGGCAGGAACCCGGAGGCGCCGGCGCGCAGGGCGGCGACCACGTACTCGTCCATGTCGAAGGTGCTCAGCGCCAGGACCCGGCAGTCCGGCAGTTCCCGCGTGAGCCGCTCGGTCGCCTGGACGCCGTCGAGAACCGGCATCCGGATGTCCATCACCACGACGTGGGGCCGGTGCCGGTGCGCGAGGTCGACCGCCTGCTGGCCGTCGTCCGCCTCGGCCACCACCTCGAACGCCGGGTCGGGTGCCAGGATCAGGGCCAGGCCCCGCCGTACCAGCGGCTGGTCGTCGGCGATCAGCACCCTGATCCGCTCCGGGGTTCCCGTCATCCGAGCCGTTCCTCTCCGTCGGCCGGCGCCACCGGCAGGCTGGCCGCCACCCGGAAGCCACCACCGTCCACGGCGCCGGCCACCATGCTGCCGCCCTGCAGCGCGACGCGTTCGCGCATGCCGATCAGACCGTATCCGGTGCGGCCCGCCCTCGGTCCGGCCGCACCGCCCGCTCCCGCCAGGGCGCCCACCAGGGTGTCGGCCGGCGCGGCGGTGCCGTTGTCGGACACCTCGACGGTGATCCGGTCCGGGTGGTACGTCAGCCGGACCCGCGCCTGGGCCCGGCCGGCGTGCTTGCGGGTGTTGGTGAGGGACTCCTGGACGATCCGGAACACCGCCAGGCCGGTGCTCGGCGGCAGCGGGCGCTCCTCCCCCAGGACGGCGAACTCAGTGGGAAGACCGGCCCTGCGGGACTCCTCGACGAGCCGTCCGAGGTGTCCGACACCGGGCTGCGGCTCGGCCGGCGACTCCTCCGGCTCGTCGCCGGCCCGGAGCACGTCGAGCAGTTGGCGCATCTCGCGCAGCGCCATCCGCCCGGAGCCCTCCAGCGTGACCAGGGCGTCGCGCACCACCTCGGCGTCACCCCCGAGGTTCGCTCTGGCACCGCCGGCCATCAGCTGCATGGTGGTGATGTGGTGGGCGACGATGTCGTGCAACTCCCGTGCGATGCGGCGCCGTTCCTGCGCCACCGCGCGGTCGGCCAGCAGCCTGCGCCTGGCCTCCACCGCGTGCTGCCAGCGTTTCAGCGCCTCGGCCGCGGCGATGACCAGCGCCACGGCGACCACGTTGGACGCCACTTGCGAGAGCGGAGGCGGCAGCGGATGCCCCCGGCCCAGCAGCGGTACGACGGCCGCCACGAGGGCGGTCGTCACCGCCACCACGAGGCCGCGCGAGCGGGCGACCGCGAACAGCGCGATGCAGAGCGTGCAGTTGAAGTGTTGCGGCACCGGCCCGCTCAGGTTCAGGGCCAGGCCGAGGGCCAGCACAGCCGTCAGCGACGCCAGCGGGTAGCGGCGCCTGGTGAGCAGCGGCATGGCCGCCAGTACGAGCAGGACCAGCGCCGTCAGGGCGATCGGCTGGCTTCCGTCCGGGCCGCCGATCGAGTAGCCGAGGAGGTCCAGGGCGGCAGCCCCGACGGCCACCAGTGCGTCACTGGCCGTCCAGGGCAGACCGTCGGCTCTCGGCGGCTGCGGCTGCGGCTGCGGCAACAGCAGCGGCCGGTGGTGCGTCGACATGCTGGTGGTGGTCCTTTCCGTGGCCGGTCGGCCGTGTGCTGTCGTCCGTGAGCCGCGAGCCGCGAGCCGTTCCCGCGGAGCCCTCGGGGGGGCCTGCGGTCCATTCTCCCTGTGGCCCCCGGCCCCGGGCCGGCACCCGGGACCGATCCCGGACCAGGCCCCTGGTCCTGGTCCGGGCCTGGTGGCGGGCTCAGGTCCTGATGCCGTTCTCCTCCCGCGCTCGGACGAGAACGCCCGGTACGCCGTGATGGTCTGGAGACGTGCCGGAAATCCCCGGCGACAGCACCACAGCCGGAGGACATCGTGATCCGCGCCCTGACCGGATTCTCCACCAGGAATCCGTGGAAGGTGATCGCCGTATGGGCGGTCCTGGGAGTACTCCTGACCGTCCTGAGCCAGACGTTGATCTACCGGGTGACCCAGACGCAGACGGCCGACTTCCTGCCGAAGAGCTACGACTCGGCCGCCGCCATGAAGATCGCCCAGGACCGCTTCGGGACGAAGCCCGACGCCAACCCGGTGACCGTCCTGGTCGCGCGGGCCGACGGCCGGGCGCTGACCGCCGCGGACCGGCAGCAGATCGACGACGGGGCGAAGCGGCTGAGCCGCCTCAAGGTCACCATGCCCAAGCCCAAGGACGCCGCGCCCCTTCAGCGGGACTACTCGCAGGTCCCCCAGGTCGACCCGGCCATGACCGCGCCGGACGGGACCTTCGAGCTGCTCTCCGCCAACCTCACCGGAAACCCCGCCGACCCGGGCCTGGAGAACACCTACCGGGCGTTCCGGGACGGCACCCGGGCGGAGTTCGCCGCCCAGGGACTGCGGACCGGCTTCACCGGCGCCCTCGCCGACCAGGTCGACTCCGCCGACGACGGCAAGACCCTCGCGACCGTCGCGTCCGCCTGCGCCGTCGGCCTGATCATCCTGCTCCACATCCTCGTGTTCCGCAGCGCCCTGGCCGCGCTGCTGCCGCTGATCGCGGTGGCCCTCGTCAGCGGCGTGGCCGCCGGCGCCGTCGTGGGCACCGCCCTGCTCACCGGCATCAAGCTCGACCCGTCCGTACCGAGCCTGATCGGCGTGGTGCTGCTGGGCATCGGCATCGACTACTTCCTGTTCCTGATGTTCCGCTTCCGCGAGCAGCTGCGGGCCCACCCCGAACGCCACCACCGCGCCACCGCCGCCGAGGTCGGCCACAAGGTCGGCACCGCGATCACCTCGGCCGCGCTGACCATCGTCGCCGCCTTCGCCACCCTCGGGGTCGCCAGCTTCGGGCAGTTCCGGGTGCTCGGCCCGGCCGTCGCGGTCTCGGTCCTGGTCATGCTGCTGGCCAGCCTCACCCTGATGCCCGCCGTACTCGCGGCCTGCGGACGCGCACTGTTCTGGCCCTCACGCGCCCTCAAGACCGTGCCCCGCGACGGCGCCACCGCCCGCTTCGCCGACCTGGTGGCCCGCCGGCCCGTGGTCATGGTCCTCGCCTCGCTCGCCCTCCTGGGCGCCCTGGCCGGCGGGCTGGCCGGGATCAGGATGGACTACGGCCTGGGCGGCGGACCGCGCACCGCCTCCCAGACCACCGCCGCCGAGATCTCCCGCGTCCTGCCCGCCGGTGTGGCGGACCCGACCAGCGTCTACGTCGAGACCAAGAACGCCGGCCCCCTCACCCCCGGCGCGCTGAACGGCCTGGCCCAGCGCCTCACCCGGGCCACCGGCGTCGGCCAGGTGGCAGAGCCGGTCCTGAGCGAGAGCCGGCAGGCCGCGCGGATCGACCTCTTCCTCACCGAGGACCCGCAGTCCCAGCAGGCCCGCGACCTGGTCGCCGGCCCGATCCGCGCGGCCGTCGCCCAGGGCACACCCGCCGACCTGAACGCGCACGTCGGCGGCACCCCGGCCGTCTTCGCCGACGTCTCCACCGCCGTCGGCCGCGACCTGCGGCTGGTCTTCCCGGTCGCGGCGGCACTGATCGGGGTCATCCTCCTCCTGCTGCTGCGCAGCCTGCTCGCGCCGGTCGTCCTGATGCTCTCCGTCGGCCTCGGCTTCGCGGCCACCCTCGGCGCGGCCGCCTTGCTGTTCCAGCACGCGATGGGCAAGCCGGGCGTCAACTTCACGCTGCCGCTGGTCCTGTTCCTGTTCGTGGTCGCGCTCGGCACCGACTACAACATCCTGATCAGCGACCGGATCCGGGAGGAGATGGAACACCCCGGCCCGCCCCGGGCCGCGGTCGCGCGCGCCCTCCGGCACACCGCCCCGGCCATCGCGACGGCGGGCCTGGTCCTGGCCGGCTCCTTCGCCGGCCTCGCCGTGACCCCGCAGCCCTCGACCCAGCAGATCGGCTTCGCGACCGCGCTCGGCATCCTGCTCTCCGCGTTCCTGCTGTCCGTCGTCC
This sequence comes from Kitasatospora sp. NPDC088160, assembly GCF_044741445.1. NCBI lineage: Bacteria > Bacillati > Actinomycetota > Actinomycetes > Kitasatosporales > Streptomycetaceae > Kitasatospora > Kitasatospora sp. NPDC088160. The sequence goes on from NZ_JBIUSS010000006.1 coordinate 11,927, forward strand.
TGGTGCCCGCCCTGGCCGCGCTCCTCGGCCGCAGCCTGTGGTGGCCCCTGCGTCCAGGCCGTACCACGGCCCGCACGGCCCCCGGGCACCCCCGCGCAGAGGCGCCGCAGTCGCCGCAGTCCCAGCCCTGGTCGCAGTGGCCCACGCCGCCGCGGCCGGACGACCACCCCTCCCCCTACCCTCAGCCCTATCCCCAGCCGTACGCGCCGCAGGAGGAACAGGGCGCAGCCTCCTCCTGGACCGGAAGCAGCCACCACCCGTAGGAAGCGGGCGGGCTCGGACGACGACACCGGGCGCAACGGCCGGCGCCCCCGGTTCCGTCGCGCTGCGGCTGTCGGCTTCCGCTGAACGCGCATCACCTCGGGGCCGCCGTTGGAGCCGCGCACCCGGCCGCCCGGTGGCCGATTAGGTGATCGCCGCCGGGTGCCGTACGGTCGGTACTACCGACGCGGGGTGGAGCAGCTCGGTAGCTCGCTGGGCTCATAACCCAGAGGTCGCAGGTTCAAATCCTGTCCCCGCTACTTCCGACACCGGGGCCGACGCACACTGTGCGCCGGCCCCGGTGCTGTTCTCCCTCGGTCGCCTTCGGCGCGAGCCCCCGGTCAGCTCACCGTCGTGGTGCTGAGCGCCTGTGCGGTGGCCGGGTAGCAGGCGGTGGGCACGTCGACGGTGAAGAACGAGACGGGCACGGTCGCCGTGAAGGTCAGCCCCGGGTCCGTGTAGCTCGTACCGGCCACCGAGGTGCGGATGACGCTGCCGGAGGCCCCGGCGGCCAGGTTCAGGGTCAGCGCGGGAAGCGTGAAGGTGCCGCCGCCGCCGACCGACCCGTTCACCGTGAGCACGACGTTGCCGTTGTTCACCGCGACGCTCGCGCTGCCCGAGTAGCCGGAGCCGCCAGTCAGCGACTCGCCGGTCAGCGTGGCGTTCGCGGGGACCGGCACGGTGAGGACGATGTTGCTGATCGACTGGATGCTGTAACCACCCACCGTGGTGGGCACGGTGAGCGCGTCGGGGGCCAGGGTGACGGTGAACTGGCTGCCGGCCGTGACGGTGGCGGGCGCGGCGGCGTTGACACCGGCGTTGAGGTTGAAGGTCTGTGCCGACCCGATCGGCGGGGTCGCCTGGCAGGCCAGGACGACCGGGGTGTCCGCGGCCGCGGCGGTCGGCGCGAACAGCCCGACCGCGGCCACGCCGCCGGCGAGCACGACCGAGGCACGTCGCAGAGCAGAGGTCATTCCCATGAGGGTTCTCCCGCGAAGCCTGAGGTGGGGGGTGAGGGTGGGGCGCGCGAGCGTCGGGGCGTGGGGTACCTGAGCCGCCCGCCCACCCGGCGGCCCGGCGCAGGCCGGGCGAATTCAGCATGGGCGCGTCAGGGACCTCCAACAATCCTGCTGCGCAAGGCAGTTGCAGCACTTTCCGGCCATTCTCCGGCCGCGCCGCGCTCGGCCCTCATGGCTGGTCGGCGGCGGCCGACGCATGCGTGGCGAAGGCGGCGCCCGTCATCAGCGGACGGGCCGCTTCGGGCTTGACTGACTTTTCAGTCAATGAAAGTGTTGACGGCGAGCTCGACGTCGGCGCTACCCCTGACCGGAGAATCCCCGTGCCCTACCCTGATCTGTCCCGCCGCACCATCCTGCGCTCCCTCGGCGGCGCGGGCGTCCTCGCCCTCGGCCTGACCGCCTGTTCGGACCTCGACGAACCCGTCGAGGACGCCACGCAGGCCCCGCAGCCATCCGGGGCCCCACAGCCGTCCGGGTCCTCGGCGGCTCCCGGTGCGCGCCGCTTCGGCGCCGAATGGGAGAAGCACGTCCGCACCGTGATGTCCTGGCCCGCCTCGGAGAGCGTCTGGGGCGACCAGCTCCCCGACGTCCGGAGGGACATCGCCGGCCTGGCGCGGGCCATCGCCGCCCGCGAACCGGTCGTCCTGATGGCCCGCCCCGAGCAGAAGGACGCCGCGCAGAGCGCGTGCGGCTCCGCGGTCGAGGTCGTCCCCATCGCCGTCGACGACCTGTGGGCCCGCGACACCCTGCCGGTGTTCGTCGAGGAGGGCGGCAAGGTCAAGGGCGTCGACTTCAACTTCAACGGCTGGGGCGACAAGCAGCAGCACGCCAACGACGGCAAGATCGCCCGCACCGTCCTGGCCAAGTACGGCGTCGAACGCATCGAGACGAAGCTGGTCGCCGAGGGCGGCTCCTTCGAGACCGACGGCCAGGGCACCCTGCTGGTCACCGAGAGCTCCGTCGTCAACGGCAACCGCAACCCCGGCATGTCCCGCGACCAGGTCGAGGCCGAGCTCAAGAAGGCCCTCGGCGTCACCACCGTGATCTGGCTGGCCGGCGTCAGGGGCAAGGACATCACCGACGCCCACGTCGACTGCCTCACCCGCTTCGCCGCCCCCGGAGTCGTCCTGCTCGACCAGGCCTTCCCCGGTTCACCCGCCGACGTCTGGTCCCGCTCCGCCGACCAGGCCCGCGGCGTCTTCACGGACGCCGTCGACGCCCGCGGCAGGAAGCTCGACGTCATCGAGCTCCAGCAGCCCGACCCCGACAGGATCACCGGCCGCGGCGACGCCTTCGTCTCCTCCTACATGAACTTCTACGTCGGCTCCAAGGGCGTCTACCTCCCAAAGTTCGGCGACGACCGCGCCGACGTCCGCGCCCAGCAGATCCTCAAGCAGCACTTCCCCGACCGCGAGATCGTCCCCGTCAAGATCGACAACATCGCCGCCGGAGGTGGCGGCATCCACTGCGCCACCCACGACATCCCGGCCGTCGGGTGAACGCGCGGTTCGCCTGACACCCGCCGGGGCGTGCGGTCTCCTCGAAGCTCCACAGAAATCGAACCGTTGATGACTTCAGGCAGCACGGGCCCCTGCCGAGAGTTCAGCAGGGGCCCACGGTGCAGAGAGCTGTGGACGGCCGGGGCCTGCCCTCGACGAGTGGCAGGCCGTCGGCATCAGCTATCGTCTGCCGCCGGTCCGACGGCCCGGCCTCACCTCAGGTGTCGGGTGAAGAACTGGGCCGCGGCGTCCCCGGCGAACTGCGGGACGCCGGTGTGCCCGCCCATGTTGGCGTGCAGGGACTTCTCCTTCGAGCCGAAGGCGTCGAACAGGTCCAGGGCCGCCTGCCGGTCGTTCCCCTCGTCGTCCCACTGCAGCAGGACATGCAGCGGAATGGTGACCTGCCGGGCCTCCTCGAACATGGAGCGAGGCACGAAACTGCCGGCGAACAGAACGGCGGCCGAGATGCGCGGCTCGACCACCGCCAGCCGGATCCCGATGGAGATCACTCCCCCCGAGTACGCGACCGGGCCGCCGATCTCGGGCAGCGCGAGGAGGGCGTCCAGGGCGGCCCGCCATTCCGGGACCGCCTTGTCGACCAGCGGGAGGATGAGGGCGTCGACGATCTCGTCGCTGACCGGCTCGCCGGCCTCCAGCGCCCGGCGCAGGTCGGCGCGGGCCTGCTCCACGGCGGGCCAACGAGGCCGGTCGCCGCTTCCCGGGAGCTCGATGGTCGCCGTGGCGAAGCCGTCCGCCGCGGCGTGCCGGGCCCGGGCCACCAGTCGGGGGTACATCCTGCGCAGTCCGAGGGGAGGGTGGCCGAGCAGGATCAGCGGCGCCGGTGCGGATGCGGCTCCGGGCGTCCACAGGATGCCGGGGATCTCGCCGAGGGTGAACTCGCGCTCGAGGACACCGTCGTCGAGGCGCTGTTCAGAAGTGAAGTGCATGGTCGTGCCTTTCGGGAGGGCTCGGATACGGCGCTCCCGGACGACCTATCGCCCGACCGTGACCCCGGAGGAGAGCACCCATGTGAATACTGCGTTCACGGGTACCACCTCCTCGTTCTCTCGCACGGCCTCCGGAAACATAGCAGCGGTCGCCTCGTCCGCCAAACGGGTTTTTGCGGAGTCTCCGCGACGGCGGGGTGCACCGGCGCCGGCGGCGGCCTGCCCCGCACCTCGGGCAGGTGGAGGATCGGTCAGCAGCGGCACCGCACGACGGCCGGCAGCGCCTCCAACTCCACCTCGATCGCCTCCCGGAGCAAGCGTCGCGCGTGCTCCAGCGGCATCGAACCGGTCAGCCAGCGGGCGCTGAGGCCCTCGATCAGGACGGTGAGGCGTTCGGCGGAGGCCGTGTGGGCCGGCGCCGTGGCCTCGGGGCGGGCGCGGCCGAGCAGGTCCGCGACATCGTGCACCCAGGCGTGGGTGGCCCGTGCCAGTTCCTCCCGGAGATCGGGCTCGAAGACCGCGCTGGCCCTCAACTCCCCCCAGGCCGTGCTGTTCTCCCGCACGTCCGGGGTGTCCTGGAGTTCCAGGAGCAGGACCTGTTCGAGATCGCGCCGGGGATCGTCCGAGTACCCCGCCGAGTCCCCCTCCGCGGTGTAGCGGTCCGCCCGGTCGCTGATGAACTCCAGGGTCTTGCGGAGCAGCCCGGCCCGGTCGGTGAAGTGGTAGTACAGCAGCGAGGTGGACACCCCCGCCTCGGCGGCCAGTTCGCCCACGCGCAGCCCGCGCACACCACGCCGCGCGATGACGCGGGTGGCGGCGATGAGTATCTCTGTTCGACGATCCGACACAAGCGATCACCCTACCCGGCCGGGGCCTCGCGCGGAGGAATTCCTGATCAAAATTTCAGGGCCCAACTCCCGTACGGCCAGGCGGGTGACCCCAGCCCGGGGCTCACGGCGGACTCACGGCAAGCTCGTGGCGGGCTCACGACAGGCCGGTGCGGCAAGGAAAACCGCGATACCGTACGTATCGGGTATTGACTGAATTTTTAGTTGCAGCCAAGATGTGCGTCACCCCACACCTCCCGCCCCCAAGGGAGTCCTCTTGGACACGCCCGTTCCCACCCGCCGCAGCCTGCTCGGATTCGGCGCTGCCGCGGATGCCCGCGGAGACCGATCTGCACACCCTCACCTTCATGGCCTGGCCCGCCCTGTCCTCAACGGCGCCGTCCTCGCACCGCAGTTCGGCGACGGCTACGCAGACGGGGTCGCCTACGCGATCCTCCAGGCCAAGTACCCCGACCGCACCGTGGTCCAGCTCGACATCGACAACATCGCGAGCGGCGGCGGCATCCACTGCTCCACCCAGTCGCAGCCCGCCGCACCGCCCGCCGGCTGAGCGCGGCCGAGCCCCCGCCGACCACCTCGGTCGGCCACTCTCGACCCCATCCTGACTGAAAATTAGAACAAGAGAGAAGGATCCGTCATGACGTTCCAGATGCCGGCCGAGTGGACCCCCCACGACGGGTGCCTGATGGCCTGGCCGACCAGGTCGGACCTCTGGGGGGAGACCTTCGAGGAGGCCAAGCGGGAGTACTCCCAGGTCGCCCGGGCGATCGCCGAGTTCGAGCCGGTCACGATGGTCGCGCTGCCGGGCCGGGGCGCCGAGGCGCAGGAGCTGTGCGGGGAGGGCGTCGAGGTCGTGGAACTCCCCATCGACGACTCGTGGTTCCGCGACTCCGGGCCGATCTTCGTCCTCGGCGAGGACGGCCGGCGGGCCGGTGTGGACTTCCGCTTCAACGCCTGGGGCGGCAAGCACCACCCGTACGACACCGACGACCTGATCGCCGGGCGGCTGCTGGAGCGCCTGGGCGTCGAGCGCGTCGACTCCCGGATGATCCTCGAAGGCGGGGCGATCACGGTCGACGGCGAGGGCACGCTGATCACCACCGAGCAGTGCCTGCTCAACCCGAACCGCAACCCGGGGATGAGCAAGGAGGAGATCGAGGCCGAACTGATCGCGAAGCTCGGCGTCAGCACGATCATCTGGCTCCCGTACGGCGGTCTGCTGGACACCGAGACCGACGGCCACGTGGACGGCGTCTGCGCGTTCGTCGCCCCCGGCAAGGTGATCGTCCAGCTGCCCGCCGACCCCGACCACCCCGACCACGAGCGCATGCGCGCCAACCACGCCGTCCTGGCGTCCGCCACCGACGCCCGGGGCCGCAAGCTGGAGATCCTCGAAGTCCCGCAGAGCGCCTTCGTCGAGGTCAACGGCACCGACGTCGAGGTCGGCTACCTCAACTTCTACATCGCCAACGGCGGCGTCGTCGTCCCGGTCGCCGACGTCCCGGAGGACGAGGGGGCCCTCGCCGCCATCGCGGCCGCCCTGCCCGGCCGCAAGGTCGTCGGGGTCCGCTCCCGGGTGATCGCCTACGGCGGCGGCGGTGTCCACTGCATCACCCAGCAGGTGCCCACCGCCTGAGCCGCCCGCCCGCCGGCCCAGCCACCCGCCCCTCGCCCCGCCCGTCGCCCCGCCCGTCGCCCCGCCCGTCGCCGCGCCCGTCGCCGCGGCCCGGGCAGCGAACCCGTGCTGCCGGGGCCACCCCCTCCCCCCGCCCGCCGGACCCCCGTTGAGCCTGGAAGAAAGAACCCTCGATGCCACGAAGCCAGCGCCCGGAGCACAGATCCCCGCACCGCCGCCACGCCCTGCCGGCCGCCGCCCTGGCAGCCTTCGCCCTGGTCGCCGCCTGCGCCGGGCCGCCGAAAACCGGTGACGGAGGCAGCGGCGACCAGGCGTACAAGCTGTCCGCCGACACCCCGGCCGCCAAGGGCCGGCTCGACTCGTTCAGCTGGGCCGTGTACGCCGAGCCGCCGACCCTCGACTACATCTCGGCGTTCGACTACCCGCAGAACACCATCCTGTCCAACGTGTGCGAGAGCCTGATGCGGTGGACCCCGCAGCTGACCCTGGCCCCCGGGCTCGCAGCGAGGACGACCAGCCCCGACCCCACCACCTGGGTCTACGACCTGCGGCCCGACGTGCACTTCCACGACGGCGGCGTGATGACCGCCGACGACGTGGTGTACAGCCTCGGCCGGCAGATGAACCCCGACAACGCGGCGGCCTGGGCCCAGCAGTTCCAGAACGTCAGCACCGTCACCAAGAGCGGCCCGCTCCAGGTCACCGTCAAACTCAAGCAGCCCGACTCGCAGTTCAACCAGTACATGGCCACGGCCGCGGGCGTCGTCGCGTCCAAGGTCGGCATCGAGGCGGCCGGCAAGGACTACGGCACCTCCGGCAGCCTGGACTGCACCGGCCCCTACCAGCTCGGCTCCTGGAACAAGGGCCAGTCCATCCAGCTGCGGCGCTTCGACGGCTACTGGGGCACCAAGGCCAAGTCCGCGAAGGTCGACTTCCGCTTCCTGACCGACCCCTCGGCGCGCGTCAACGCCATGATCAGCGGTGAGGCGGACGGCGGCTACCTGATCCCGACCGAGAGCTACGACCGCCTGAGCAGGAGCGGCGTGGGCACCCTCTACTTCGGCGAGGGCCTCAGCACGGTCAACGTCAACGTCACCGACATGAAGGGCGTGCTCGGCGACGTCCGTGTCCGCAAGGCGCTGTCACTGGCCCTCGACCGCTCCGGCTTCGTGCGCACCGGGCTCGCCGGCGCCGGCAGCGCCACCGGCTCCCTCACCTCCCGCGCGGCCTGGGCCGCGGCGCCGCCGGACGTCAGGAAGGAGGCGTTCGAGGGGCTCACCCCGACCGCCCCGGACATCGACCGGGCCAAGGCCCTGGTCAAGGAGGCCGGCGCCACCGGAAAGACCGTCACGGTCGCGACCAGCTCCATCGGCCAGGACGTCTCGCTGCTGGCCACCGCCGTCCAGTCGGCCGGCGCCAGGATCGGTCTCGACGTCCAGCTCAAGACGATCGCGCCCAACGCGTTCACCGCGCTGTTCACGGACGCGAAGGCCCGCGAGGGCATCGACCTGTTCCCGGAGACGTACTACGACTCCATCACCGACCCGCTGGACCTGCTGGCCAACTTCAAGACCGGCGCCTACCAGAACTTCGCCGGCTACAGCGACCAGGCCTACGACGACCTGGTCGACAAGGCGACCGCCGCCGCCGACCCGGCTGAGCGCTTCACCCTCGAAGCGCAGCTCCAGAAGACCGCGTCCGACCAGCTGCTGTGGATCCCGGTCGCCGAGTGGCCCACCGCCGTGTTCCTCAACAAGAGGATCACCGGCGCCCCGACCACCATCTCCTACATGTACTACCCGTGGGCGGCCGACGTGGGATCGGCCCAGTGACGTCTCCCGGATCCACCGTGCGGCGGCCGGTCCTCCCGGCCGCCGCCCCGCCCCCGGACGTGAGGGCCTCCACGTGAGCTTCCTGCGCTTCACCGCACGACGGCTGGCCGAGATGGCGGCCACCCTCCTCGGCGCCTCCTTCGTGATCTTCGGCGCGATGTACCTGGCGCCGGGCAACCCGGCCAGCTTCCTGCTCTCGGGCCGCTCCGCCTCCCCCGAGGCACTCAAGGCGATCAACGACCAGTACCACCTGGACGAACCGTTCCTGCTGCAGTACCTGCGCTGGCTCGGCCAGATCGTCCACGGCGACTTCGGCCGCTCCATCACCTACCGCACCGACGTGTCGCGGCTGCTGGCCGACCGGCTGCCCGCCACCCTCCTGCTCGTCACCATGGCCCTGCTCCTGGTCGTCGCCGTCGGACTGCTCCTCGGCTGGATCGGGGCCGTCCGCGGCGGCGCCGTGGACTCGACCATCCTGGTCGCCACCACCGTGGCCGTCGGCACCCCGTCCTTCGTCGCGGCCGTCCTGCTGCAGGGCCTGTTCGCGGTGAAGCTGGGCTGGTTCCCGACCGGCGGCACCGGCGACGGACCCGGCCAGATGCTGTGGCACCTGGCCCTGCCCGCCGTCGCGCTGGCGCTCTACCTGATCGGCATGCTCGCCCGGGTCACCCGCGCCGCGATGCAGGAGGTCCTCGGCCAGGAGCACGTCACCGTGGCCCGCAGCCGGGGCGTCGCCGAGCACGAGGTGATCCGCCGGCACGTGTTCCGCAACGCCCTGGGCACCGTCCTGACCACGGGAGGCCTGATCGTCTCCACCCTGCTGGTGTGCACCGTCCTGGTCGAGTCCGCGTTCAGCGTCGGCGGCATCGGCCAGCTCCTCGAACTGTCCACCACCACCAAGGACTTCCCCACCGTGCAGGCGATCTCCCTGCTCATGGTGGGGTTGTTCATGGCGGTGAACCTCGTCGTCGACCTGCTGCACCCGCTGGTCGACCCCAGGGTCACCCTCGCGCCGAAGAGGTCCGCCGCATGAGCACCACCGTCCTGCGCCGCCCCGGGCTCGCCCGCCTGCGCACCGCCCGAGCACCCCTGTACCACCTCTGCCTCGGCCTCGTCGCCGTGGTCGTCCTGGTCGCCGTGCTCGCCTCCTGGCTCGCCCCGTACGACCCGAACGCCGTCGACCTGGGCAACGCCCTCGCCGGTCCCTCCGGCGACCACCTGCTCGGCGTCGACGCCGCCGGCCGGGACACCCTGTCCCGGCTGATGCTCGGCGCCCGCACCTCGCTGCTCGGCCCGCTCGGGGTGGTCGCCTTCTCCACCCTGGCCGGCGTCGCCATCGGCGTCACCGCGGCCTGGCGGGGCGGCTGGCTCGACTCCGTCCTGTCCCGCTCCACCGAACTGGTCTTCGCCTTCCCCGGCATGCTGCTGGCGATCCTGATCGTCGCGGTCTACGGCGAGGGGCTGATCGCCCCGGTGATCGCCCTCGCCATCGCCTACCTGCCCTACGTCAGCCGCCTCAGCCGCTCACTCGTCCTCGCCGAACGCTCCCGCCCCTACGTCGAGGCCTACCGCGTCCAAGGCCATTCCGGGCTCCAGATCTGCCTGCGCCACATCATCCCCGGCATCGCCCCCGTCGTCCTCGCCCAGTCCACCATCAACTTCGGCTACGCCCTGATCGACCTCGCCGGCCTCTCCTTCCTCGGACTCGGCGTCCCGGCGCTCACCCCCGACTGGGGCCGCATGGTCTTCGACGGCCAGACCGCCATCCAGCACGGCTACCCGCTGTCGGCGATCCTGCCGTGCGTCGCCATCGTGCTGACCGTCGTCGCCTTCAACGTCGTCGGCGAACGCTGGGCCGACCAGGTCGCCAGGAGGGACCGTTGAACGTCCTCGACATCCAGGGCCTGCGGCTGCGCCTGCCCGGCACGGCCCGGCCCGTCCTCGACGGCGTCGACCTCACCGTCGACGCCCGCGAGACCGTCGCCCTCGTCGGCGAATCCGGCTCCGGCAAGAGCCTCACCTCCCGCAGCGTCCTCGGGCTGCTGCCGCGCGGCGCCACCACCGAGGGCGTCGTGCGCGTCAACGGCGACGACGTCCTCACCATGAGCCCGGAGCAACTGCGCCGCCTGCGCACCGACACCGCGGCCATGGTCTTCCAGGACCCGCGCGCCTCCGTCAACCCGCTCCGGCGCATCGGCGACTTCCTCACCGAGACCAGCCGCCGGGGCCCCGGCGGGGCCGACGCCGCCGCCGGACGGGCCGCGGAGATGCTGGCCGCCGTCGGGCTCCCGGAGACCACGCTCGGCAGGTACCCGGGGCAGCTGTCCGGCGGCATGCTGCAACGCGTCATGATCGCGGGGGCGCTGATGGGCGACCCCGCCCTGATCCTCGCCGACGAGGCCACCACCGCGCTGGACGTCACCACCCAGGCCGAGGTCGTCGCCCTCCTCGGCGACCTGCGCGAACGCTTCGGCACCGCACTGGTCTTCGTCACCCACGACCTCGGACTCGCCGCCGCCATCAGCGACCGCGTCTACGTCATGTACGCGGGACGGATCGCCGAAACCGGGCCCGCCGAGGCCCTGTTCGAGCGGCCGCGCCACCCCTACACGGCCGCGCTGCTCGCCTCCACCCCCCGCCTGGACACCCCCCGGGGCCGGCTGGCCGCCATCGGCGGCAGGCCACCGAGCCTGCGCGAGGACCTGACGGGCTGCCCCTTCGCCGCCCGCTGCCCGCTCGCGACCGAGGTGTGCACCGAGCGGGCGCCGGCCCTGCTGCCGCTCGCCGACGAGCCGGCCCGGCGGGCCGCCTGCCACCACGGCGACCGCGTCGCGGAGGTGACCGCCGATGCCTAGGAGCACTGCCGGTAGCGGCACCACGACCAGCCCCGCCACGACGAGCCCCGGAGGAGAACCAGCGATGCCGAAGACCGTCCTGGAGGCCGTCGGCCTGCACCGCGCGTACGGGAGCGTCCAGGCGGTCGACAACGTCTCCTTCACCCTGGCCGAAGGCGGATCGCTGGGCATCGTCGGCGAGTCGGGGTCGGGCAAGACCACCACCGCCCGGATCGTCGTCGGGCTCGAACGGGCGGACTCCGGACGCGTCCTGGTGCACGGCCGGGACCGCACCGAGCACCGGCGCGGCCGGGCCCACCGGCTGGCCCGCGCCCGCGAGGTCCAGATGGTCTTCCAGGACCCGTACCTGTCCCTCGACGCCCGCACCAGCGTCGGCACCGCGCTGCGCGAAACGCTCAGGCTGCACTTCCCCGACGCGGACCACCCCCGCCGGATCGCCGAACTCCTCGACCAGGTCGGCCTCGGCGAGCGCGAGGCCGAGGCCCTGCCCCGCCGGCTCTCCGGCGGCCAGCGCCAGCGCGTCGCCATCGCCCGCGCGCTGGCCGTCGAGCCCGCCGTCCTCGTCCTCGACGAGGCGGTGGCCGCCCTCGACGTCTCGGTGCAGGCGCAGATCCTCAACCTGCTCGCCGACATCCGCGAACAGACCGGCATCGGTTACCTGTTCATCACCCACGACCTGGGCGTCGTCCGGTGCGTCACGGACGAGGTGGTCGTGATGCGGCACGGCCGGATCGTCGAGTCCGGCCCCACCGCCGAGGTCCTCGCCCGGCCCCGGCACGCCTACACCCGGCTGCTGCTCGACTCCGTGCCCAGGCCGGGCTGGGACCCGCGGTCCATCGCGGCCGCCCGCCGGGCCCTGTAGCCGGGCCCTCCGGACTGCCGGGCCTTCCGGACTGCCGGGGTCCCGCGGGGTCGGCGGACTCCACGGGGCCCCGGTGTCGTTCGGCCGACGGGCGGACGACGCCGGGTCCTATGCCGTCCCGGCGTCGGCCGGGGCCTGTGCCGTCCCGGACGGTGCTCCGGCGAGCGCGCGCACCAGCGTCCCCAGCACCGTCGCCGCGTCCACGTTCGAGTCGAGGGACTGGATGGCCGCGAGGCCGTCCACCGCCGCCGCGACCGCCTCGCCCAGGGGTCGCGGGTCGATGCCGCCGCCCCGCTCGTCGGCGAGCACCTGGAAGAGCCGGACGAAGCACGACCGCCAGCGCAGGTACTCCTGCTCCAGACTCCCCCGGACGCGTTCGTCGTTGAGGGCGTGCCAGTGCAGGGCCGCGTGCAGGTGCGACAGGTCCGGGCTCTCGCCCCGGGTCAGCAGGCCGATCACGCGCTCGGCCCGCTCGGCGAAGTCGCCGGGGCCGTCCACCGCTTCCTCCAGCGGGGAGATCCACTCCGGCCGGATGTCCTCGATCACCGCCACGATCAGATCGGTGCGGTCGCGGAAGTGGTAGTGGCACATCCCGTGCGAAACGCCGCACAGCGCGGCGACGTTGCGCGTGGTGAAGCGCCCGGCGCTCTCGCCGGCCAGCAGGGTCCGGGCGGCGGAGACGAGCCGTGACCGGGTCTGCTCCCCCTTGGCCGACGAGCGCGTGCGCCCCTGCGGAACCACGGGGGCCGCCTGAACCTGTTCCTTCTCGCCTGTCGCCATGGCGCAACTCTAGGGCGTGTCCGACCCACGCCCCCGCTCCAGGAATCTTCGTCCGATCCTGCGCAGATAATTGACCGAGCGCTCGGTTAGTTCTACCTTTCGAGTCAATCCCGTTGCCGAGACGGGCAGTTGACCGGAGGACCCGATGAACGATCACGTCCCGAGCAGACCCGGCCTGGGCAGGCCCGGCCTGGGCAGACGACAGTTCCTCACCGCGGCCGGACTCACCGCCGCCGGCCTGGCCGTGACGTCGGCGGCAGGCTCAGCCGCCGCGGCGGCCGGCCTCCGCAGCTCCCGCAACGAGGACACCGCACTGGCGGGTGCGTTCGCCGTCCCGATCGACGGCGCGCGGCACACCCGGACCTGGATGGCCTGGCCCGACAGCACCACGATCTGGCGCAGCCAGCTCGGCGGCATCCAGTCGAACATCGCGCTGATCGCCAGGACCATCGCCAAGTACGAGCCGGTCATCATGTGCGCCAACCCCGCGAGCGCCGCCAAGGCCCGCTCCCTGTGCGGCTCGTCGGTCACCGTGATCACCACCATCCCCGTCGACGACTGCTGGATGCGCGACACCGGCCCGGTCTTCCGCACCGACGGGCCGGGAGCCCTCGACGCCGTCGGCCTCAACTTCAACGGCTGGGGAAACCGGCAGACCCACGCCAACGACGCGCTGGTCGCCCGACGCATCGCCGCCTACGTCGGGGTGCCGTTCACCGCCGCCGGCCTGATCGCCGAAGGCGGCGCCATCGAACAGGACGGCGCCGGCACCCTGATGGCCACCCGCAGCAGCATCGTCAACGACAACCGCAACCCCGGGATGAGCCAGGCGCAGATCGAGACCGCGATGTGCCAGGCCTACGGCGCGTCCAAGGTCATCTGGTTCACCGGCATCAGGAACCAGGACATCACCGACGACCACGTCGACGCCACCTCGCGCTTCCTCGCCCCCGGCGCCGGGCTGGTCCAGATGCCGCTGGCGACCGACACCGACGCGTGGGCCAGCGACGCGCGCGAGCAGTACCGGATCCTGTCCGCCGCCACGACGGCCGCAGGCGGGCCGACCACGGTGACCAGACTCCAGGGCCCGGACTACTACAAGATCCGCTCCACCAACCAGAACTTCGTCGCCTCCTACGCCAACTACTACGCGTGCAACGGCGCCGTGATCTCCGCCCAGTTCGGAGACGGCACGGCCGACGCCGCCGCCCGGGCGACCCTGGCCCGGCTCTTCCCCGGACGCACCGTCGAGCAGCTCGACATCGACTCCCTCGGCGCCGGCGGCGGCGGCATCCACTGCGTCACCCAGCAACAGCCCGCCGTCTGACACCCGGCGGAGCGGCGCGCACACCGGCACGGCCCACCGGCCACGCGCAGGCGTGCGCGCCGAACCCCCCGCAACTGCCCCGGGCGTCCGGCCGGCACGCCCGAACACCTCGTCCACCGCGACATCGTCAGCGCCCTGCCCACCCTGGACACCAGGATCACCCCCGCCCCGACCGACCCCGGCTTCCCCAGCATGCGCGGACGGAGTTTTGAACGATCAGTGCAGGACCCGGCCGGCGGGGGTGCGCCGGAAGAGGTTGTTCACCCTCCACGAACGGGACCGGGCCGGCCGGTCGGGAGGCCCGGGGGAATCTCCCCCGGGCTCCCACAGAGTGACGTCAGGTCGCTCCTCCGCGGCGTCCCCGGCCCGGTCGTCCGGCCGGTGATGCCGGTTCGCGTCAGAGCAGCCGCGCTCCCGGCTTGACCTCCCGGTCCGGGGCGATCAGGACCACGTCGCCGCCGCCCTCGCCCGGCACTCCGAGGACGAGGACCTCGGACATGAAGTCCGCGACCTGCCGGGGCGGGAGGTTCACCACGGCCATCACCAGGCGACCTTCGAGGTCATCGAGCGCGTACAGGTCGGTGATCTGGGCGCTGGACTTCCGAACGCCCAGATCACCGAAGTCGATCCACAGCTTGTACGCGGGCCGGCGGGCGCGCGCAAACGCCTCGGCACGGACGATCCGGCCCGCACGGATGTCGACGTCCAGGAAGTCGGTGATCGTGATCCCGTCCGCCGCCATCAGACCATCACCGAGGGAAGCAACCCGACCGACATCGGCAGGGCGGAGTGGCAGGCGAGGGAGTCGTGCGTGTGGGAGATGTGACCCTCCAGGGCGGGCTTCCGCGTGAAGAAGATCAGCATATCCCTGGTGGAGGTCTGCTGCGGGTCGGCGGCGACCACCGGGGAGAGGCTGTGCTTCCGCTCGTGGTCGACGACCAGCATGGTGTCGAGGAAGTGGCGGTGCTGGTACTGGCCCACGACGAGCTCCGGCTCAACCTCGTCCCAGCGGACCGCGTTGATCTGCCGCATGTCGTGGAGGAAGGTGATGGCGCTGTCGGCGGTCATGTTCTCACTGCCGAGCAGGGTGGTCATGGTGTGGTCCACGCCGTCGCTGTGCACCCCTTCGAGGGCGGGCTCGCCGACGAGTTCGGGCGTGGTGACGGTCCGCAGGTTGAACAGGGTGCACACCCAGCCGGGGTAGTCGTAGTCCAGCTTCGGGCGGTGCGCGATCTCCACGTCCTGGACCATGAACGCCTTGAACAGGAGCAGCCCCTGGAAGGCCCGGTTCAGCTGGAGGTCGTCACCGACCTCCGCGAACTCACGCTTCTGTCCGGAGTCATGGCGTACGAAGTCCTCGTCCGCCGAGAGCGCGAACGGCTGGAATTCGCCCCGGTCGATCGTCCCGTTCTTCACGTCGAAGTGGAAGCGGCCGTTCTTCGACTGGCGGAAGGGGAGGGTGGGGTCGTCCGGCAGGTCGTCACTCACCCGCTGGAGCTGGGCCAGGTCGGCGTCGGTGGCGCCGAGCCCCTTCAGTAAGCCGGCCATGCGCTCTCCAGGGACGAAAGCCGAACGCTGCTCGACATACTCCTTCTTGATCCGGGTCAACTCGGATATGACCTGGTCGAGGTCGTTGGTGTTCATAGAATGAATACTCCGTTCCGGTTCAGGGGACGACTCCCCGCAGGCTCTCGTGTCATCGGTGACGTCCGCCCTGGGGCGGAACCGATCGCCTCCGACGAGAAAAACCTACGAGCAGCTGATCAATGATCAGTCAACGATGGATCTACGTGCGCGTCATGGCTGATTCAAGGTCTTGACGGCTCCACGGACCCGCAGATCACAGTCAAGTGACGGCCAGTCATACACATGAACTCCTGACGGTCAAGCCGACCACAGAGATCCGGTCAGGACCGCTTTCACCACAACCGGGTTCACGTAGTCCGGGGAAGCACGGACCGCATCGCCACCGAATACGTGTCGTGAATTCGGCCGTCGACCGTCGGCCGTCTCAGAGGCGCACCAGCGCCTCGCGGGTCAGGTCGGCCAGGGCCGGGTAGCCGTCGACCGCCATGAGCAGGTCGGCCTCCGCCAGCAGTGAGCGCAGCACGTGCACGATGCCGTCCTCGCCGCCGAGCGCCAGCCCGTACGCGTACGGGCGGCCGACGCCGACCGCGGTGGCGCCGAGGGCGAGCGCCTTGACGACGTCGGCGCCGCTGCGCACCCCGGAGTCGAAGAGCACCGGCAGAGCGCCCGCCGCCTCGACCACGGCGGGCAGCGCGTCCAGGGCGGGCAGGCCTCCGTTGGCCTGGCGGCCACCGTGGTTGGAGCAGTAGAGACCGTCGACGCCGCCGTCCCGGGCCCGGCGGACGTCCTCGGGGTGACAGACGCCCTTGAGGATGATCGGCAGGTCGGTGAGCGAGCGCAGCCACGGCAGGTCGTCCCAGGTCAGCGGGTTGCCGAAGAGACCGGCCCACTCCAGGATCGCCGCACCCGGATCCTCCTCGGGAGCCTTGGCCAGGCGGGCCCGGAAGACCGGGTCGGTGAAGTAGTTCGCCAGGCAGTGGCCGCGCAGCTGGGGGAAGTTGGAGGTGGCGAGGTCGCGCGGGCGCCAGCCGGTGATCCAGGTGTCCAGGGTGACCACGATGCCCCGGAAGCCGACCGCCTCCGCGCGGTGCACCAGGCTGGCGGCGAGGTCTCGGTCGGTCGGGGTGTAGAGCTGGAAGAAGCCGGGCGTGTCGCCGAACTCGGCCGCGACCTGCTCCAGCGGGTCGACGGTGAGGGTGGAGGCCACCATCGGCACGCCGCTGCGGGCGGCGGCCCTGGCGGCGGCGAGGTCTCCGTGGCCGTCCTGGGCGCAGAGGCCGATCACGCCGACCGGCGCCAGGAACAGCGGCGAGGGCAGGGTGTGGCCGAACAGGTCGACGGTCAGGTCGCGACGGGCGGCGCCGACCATCATCCGGGGGTAGAGGCCCCACCGCTCGAAGGCCCGGACGTTGGCGCGCTGGGTGTGCTCGTCCCCCGCGCCGCCGGCCACGTACGACCAGATCGACGGGGGGAGGGCGGCCTGCGCCCCGGCCTCCAGCCCGGCGTACGTCATCGGCAGGGCGGGCTGCACCCCGCGCAGGCCCTCGAAGTAGATCTCGTTCTGGTAGTCACCGAACTGCTGGGCCATGGTTCCCAACCTCCTGTTGGTGCGGTGCGGTGCGGTGCGGTGTCCGTGTGCGGGAGTGACGGGAGTGACGGTTGCGTTGATCTGATGTCTACCGGCCCCTGCGAGCGTTCGGACGTCTTGCCGTAGGTACGTAGGGAGCGTCATCCGTGTTTCGAACGATTGTTGTCCGTACGGCTGTTGCCGGTGCGGCCGTGCTGGTGCCGGTGGTGGGCGCTGTTGCCGTGGGCGCGGGGGCCCCCGTGCGACAGGGCTCGCCGACCGAGCCGTCGGCGCAGGCCTGCGGCGGGTCGGCCGACGTGCACTGCCTCTCGGGGCGCATCGCGTGGAACGGCACCGGTCTCGTCATCCGCTACCGGGGGTGAGGGGTCCGGTCGGCGGTCGCCAGGGCGGCCAGCATCGACGTCACGTCGGCGGCCTCCGGGGCGCTGAGGCGGCTGAGCAGTAGGCGCGCCTTCGCTTCCTGATGCCGGGCGGCGTGGTGGTCGCTGCGGGCGGTCATCGCATGGGCCAACACCAGGTGGGCGAGAGCGCGTTCGCGCTGTCGCCCACCTGCTTCTGCGAGGTCCAGTGCCCGCTCCGCCTGCTGAACGGCCTCGTCGAGCCGTCCGAGCAGGCGCAGGACGTCGGCCAGGCGGCTTCGGGCGGCCGACTCCCGGTTGAGATCGCCGGTGACGCCCGCGCAGCAGATGCAGGACCGCAGCTGCGCCGCGGCGTCGTCGAGTCGGCCCAGTTCCTGGTAGGCGAGGCCGAGGACGTAGTGCACGTACGCGGTCATCGCGACGTCGGCGGTCCCCCCGGGTTCGGCGAGGATCCGCTGACAGGTCTGCACCGCCGTGGCCACGTGACCGGTGCGGATGCGGGACAGGGCCGCGTTCGCGGTGCTCGCCACCTCGCCGGACCGGTGGCCGAGCTGCCGGGCGAGCGCCACCGCCTCGTCGAAGGCGGCGATCGCCTCCTCGTGCCGGCCCTCGGCCTGGGCGATGAGGCCCAGGTCGTTGAGGGCTTGCCGGAGAACGGCCGGGTCCTCCGCCTCCCGGCAGGCTTCGGCCGCCTGCCGGGCCTGTGCGCCGGCCTCGCCGAGCCGGGCCCGGGCCAGCAGGACCGTGCCGAGGAGGAACCGCGACCGGCCCTCCGCGCAACGGTCGCCGGCCGCGACGGCGGCGGCGATCAGCGTGCGGGTGGCGTCTTCCGCTCGGCCGCCGACGGCGCCGAGGCCGAGCGGGCTGAGGGCGATCAGCAGGTTGACGGCCGCCCGCAGGTCGGTCATCGCCGAGGGCCGGCCGTCGGCGAGGGCGCGCAGGGTGTCCGTCGCGACGGCGGCCGCGAGCGCCACGGCGCCGGGTGTCTCGGTCCGGGCCCACCGGCGGGCGTCCGCCAGATCCGCGAAGACCGGGGATACCGGGGAGACCGGGGAGACCGAGGGGCGCAAGGAAGCCGGGGCGACCGGGGAGCGGCCTGGACGGGCGGCCGGGGAGCGGCCAGGAGGGGCGGCCGGCTGCTGGAGCGGCTCGCCGAAGACGTCGGCGACCGGGTCGCCGGGTACGGCGAGGGTGAAGGCCGTACGGGCGCAGCCGAGCAGATGGGTCAGCAGCCGCTGCTGGGCGCCGGCCCGTTCGTGGTCGCCGGTCCGCAGCGACGCCCGGCGGGCGAAGGCGCGCACCAGGTCGTGGTAGCGGTAGCGCCCGGCGCCCGTCGACTCCAGCAGCGCCTGGTCCACCAGCGACTCCGCGAGCCGCTCCGCCTGGTACTCCGCCAGGCCCAGGACTGCGGCTGCCGATGCCAGACCGAGGTCGGGCTCCGCCCAGGAGAGCATCCGGAACGCCGTGGCCAGGGGTGGTGGGAGCAGCCGGTAGCTGAGCTCGAAGACCTGCTCGATCGCCAGGTCGCCCGTGCGCAGGGCGTCGATGCCCTCGCGGTCGTCGGCCAGGCTCCGGACGAGCTCGGCGATCGGCTGATCCGGGGTGGCGGCGAGCCGGGCCGCGGCGATCCGCACGGCCAGGGGGAGCCGGCCGCAGGCATCGACCAACATCCTGGCCTGGGGGCCCTGTCCGGACCGGCGTGCCGCGCCGATGACCGAGTCGAGCAGGCCGATCGCCTCGGGCTCGCTGAACACGTCCAGCGCGACGTGCAGGACCGACGGCACACTGGTGAGCACCGTGCGACTGGTGACGATGACCGCGCAGTCCGACGAGCCGGGCAGCAACGGCTGGATCTGGGCCTCGTCGCGTGCGTTGTCCAGGAGGATGAGCAGCCGTCGTCCCGCGCTGGCGGTCCGGAACAGCGCCGACCTGCTTTCGAGGTCCTTGGGCACAACTGCCGCCCGGACGCCCAGCGTTGTCAGGAAGTCCGCCAGGATGTCGGACGCGTTCGCGGGCACCAGGTCGGCGCCGCGCAGGTCCGCGTACAGCCGGCCGTCGGGGAAGTCCGGGCGCACGGTGTGGGCGGCTCGCACCGCGAGGGTCGTCTTCCCCACCCCGGCCATCCCGGTCACGGTCACCAGTCGCAGTGCGGGGCTGGTCCGTACGGCCGGTGCTCGCCCGGTCAGCGCTTGTCCGATTCCGGCGATGTGGTCCTGCCGTCCGATGAACTGCGCCAGCACCGGGGGGAGTTGGTCCAGGGCTTCACTGTCGGCCGCATCGCCTGCGCTGCGGTCGACGTCTCGTTCGGCGCCGCGGTCGACGTCTCGGTCAGCGCCTCGGTCAGCCGACGCGGGTGATAACGGTACGTCTGGGCGCAAGTCCGGACCGGGTGCAGCGGCCCTCGATCGCATGGCGGCATCCACACCCAGATCGTGACACAACTCCGTGAGCGCGGGCGCCGGTTCGATCCCCAGCTGCTCCACCAGCCGTAATCGAAGCGCGTCGTAGACCGCACGCGCCTCGGACGTGCGCCCTTGCCGCCGCAGCGCGCGGATGAGCAGTTCCTGGAGGCGCTCGTGGAGCGGGTGGTCACCGGCCAGCTGCTCCAGCTCCGACAGGTAGCCGGAGGGAGCGTCGAGGGCCACGTCGAGGGCCGCGCCGAGTCCCGCACCGTGGGCCACGTCGAGGGCCACGTCGAGGGCGAGGCGCTCCTCCAGGAGGGTGAGGCGCAGCCTCGAAAGCCGCTCCCGCTCGCGGCACATGAGCGGCCCCGGCAGGCCGGCGAGCGGCTCCCCGCGCCACTGGGCCAGGGCTTCTCCCAGTGCGTTCCGGGCGTCCTGCGGGCGCTTGGCGGCGCACGTCCCGGCCAGTTCCTGCAAGCGCTTGACCCGCCACAGGTCCACGCGGTCCGGCTCGACGGCCAGACGGTAGCCACCCGTTCGGGAGACCAGCACCCTGGGCGCCGTGCGCACGGGCTCCAGCAGGTTCCGCAGCTGCCACACGTAGGTGCGCAAGCTGGTGTCGGGCGCACCGGGCGGCCGGTCTCCCCACAGGCCGTCGATCAGCTCGTCGACCGTCACGACCGCGTTCGGGCGCAGCAGCAGGGCGGCCAGTACCGACCGCTGCTGCGGGCCGCCGAAGTGCAGGTCCGTGCCGGCGCGCCGGACCCGCAGCTCGCCGAGTAACGCGAAGCTCAGCGAATCCTGATCATGATCTGGACGCACGTGTTCCCCTCATCTGGTCGGCCGGGTACCGAACCGGCCATCGGCCTCTGCCTGGTGTTCCGATTGTCGGTGAACGGCCCCGCGTTCTCCCTGCGGACCCGGGCGTACTGTGTCAACTCTGCCCCGGCGGAGGCGGGTTGCCGTGAGGGCGCGCCGACTCCACCACATGAGGACGTACAGGGCCAGGCTGCCGATCAGGCCGGCGCCCGCGCCCTTCGCCGCGTCGGACAGCACCCCTTCGACGACGGCGCTCAGCGGCAGCCCGTCGGCCACCGCCTCCGGGCCGGCGAGCCACCGCCAGGCGTGGGCAACGGCTCCGACGAAGGCGACCAGGGCCATGGCGAGGAGGACGGGGCGCCGGGTTTCGCTGCCAGGCTTCGTGCGGCCCTCAGTGGCGAGGAAGCGGGCCCGCCTCGGCCACACGTACACCGCGATGGCGGCCAGGCCGCCGATCGTGCTCGCGTGCTGCAACGCCCGCGCCCAGGTGAGGCTGCCCACCAGCGTGGAGTTGAGCCAGGGCGTACGGGCGACCACGAAGCCGTCGAAGTGGGTGAAGGCGTCCCAGACCAGGTGCGTGGCGATGCCGATCAGGGCGGACAGCACGATCCACCCGGCTCGTCGCGCCAGCGCGCCGGCAGCGCGGAGCCGCGACGCGGCGCTGGGCTCCGGCAGCGGCAGCGGCAGCAGGGACGCCAGCGGGCGTTCGCCGGCGCGGAGCAGTCCCCACAGGGCGAGGGCGTACGGCAGGGCGACGGTGACGGCGCCCGGAGCGCTGTGCGAGGTCGTGGCGTTGACGAACGGTTCGTACCAGGACTGCGCACTGACGGGCAGTCCCGTGGTGACGACGAAGTAGGGCAGGTCCGGTGCGACGGCTCCGGCAACCAGCGCGGCCCGACTGAAGGGTCTCCGCAGCAACGGCAGTACGGCCGCGGGGTGGGCCAGGGTGAACGGCATGAGCATCCTCTCGCGCAGACCCCAATAGTCCGTCGAACGGAATGCTACGTCAAACGGACTAATGACCTCTGGCGGATGCGCCGCGTCATCCCTCGCGGCTCCGGCTGCGGCGGGCGACCGTGCTGTCGATGCCCAAGGCCCGATAGGCCAGATGGGCCTGAACGCCGTCCGGAATCCGGCATCCTCCCCGTCACGGTCGCCGCGGGTCCGCTCGCAGAAGCCAACCCTCACCACCGGCGAACTCGATGCCCTGGAAGGAAGCACCGAACGCCACCCGGTCGAACCCGACTTCCCGGTGCAGAGAGGTTGTCGTCTTTCCGGGCTTGAGGACTGCGTTCTCGCTGGTCAGGCATAGGGTCGGCGGTCTCGTGGCAGTGGTGACGTGTCGTGTCGTCGCGTTGGTGGAGGTCGAGGATGCCGTCGGTCGTGGGACTGCTGGAACAGCGTGAGCTCACCGCTCGCCGTCGTGTCGACGATCTGCGGGAGGAGGCCGACCGCCTCCAGACGGAGCTGGCCGTGGCCGAGCGGGAGTGGAACGAGTGGGTCATCGCCCGCTCACGCGTTGGCGAGGTACTGGCCCCGGGCAACGACGCCGTCATCGGCCCCGCCGCCTCCGAGGGTCTGCCGGCTCCCGGTGTGCAACCGGCGCGGCCCGAACCGGCGGAGGCGGCGAAGAGTCGTGTCCTACCGGCTCGAGGCCCGGTCCCCGCCCCGCCCCCGTCCCCGCTACGTCCTACTTCTCCTCCGGCTCCCAGGCGCGGAGCAGGTCGAGCAGCCCTGCGTCTCCGTCAACGTGCAAGGAATCGGCCTGGATCCGGTCGTACAGGTAGAGGACCAACTCACTGGCCGTGCCGTGGACGGAGGCGCCGGCTGCGTCCGAGTCCTCGCCGGTCGCGGCGGTGGGCGCGGGGATGCGGGTGGTGCGTGCGCCGTCGCCGTCGACGGTGAGGCGCCAGGAGCGGCCCTCGGCGGCGTGGAAGTCGAAGGCCGTGGGCTTGTGCGGCCAGGCACTCGGCGTTCCGCAGACGGTGAACAGGAACTCCTCCACACCGTCGAGTACCACCTCGACCGGCAGCGGCTGCGGGGCGCCCCAGGCGAGCTGGGCGTCGTACGTGTGCACCGCGGTCTCCTGGACCCGGTGCCGGGCGACACCGCCGGAGGTTGGCGGTGACTGCGACGCGGGCCACCACGTCCAGCAACCGCTCTCCGGTCCTGCCTCGCGCAGGGCGCTCAGCAGAAGCTGCGTCGACGTGGCCAGCCAGGCCAGCAGGGCCTCACGCTCCCGCGGCACTACCAGAGCGGCGCGCGCGGCGACGGCCTCGGCCGGGGGCGCGTCGGCAGGCCCCGCACCGACGATGGCGGCCCAGAAACGGTCTCCCCCACCCAGGTGCTTCACCAGATCGAACAACGTCCACCCGGGGCAGGTCGGCACCTGTGCGTCAAGACTGGGCGCGGCGGCGACCACGGCGCGGAATGCGGTCGACCGTTCATCGATCAGTCGCAGCAGGTCAGGGAACTCAAGATTCTTTTCCACGCCGGATGTCTATCACCGTGCTCCGGTGATCGGACAGCGATTTTCACAGTCGCCGCCGGTTGGCCACTGCGGACGTCTCGCCTCCCACCGCTCGGGTGACAAGCTGCGCACTGCTGCGAGGACGCCGGTGGTGGCGGTACGCCAGGCGTCGTGCCGGTGGGTGCCCTGGCCTCGCCGCGCGGCCGGGCACCTCGGCGACGTGACGTCCACCCGGTGCGCGCTGTTCGGAGACCTTGTGTCGCGCCTCGAGGACGACTTCGCCACGCGGTGTGCGACCGAGCGAGACGCCCAGGACCGCAGTGAGTACGGTCGTGTCACCGTACCGGCAGATGCGACCGTGTGCGGGACTCGGATCGTCGTCTGCGTGGGCGAGTTCGGGTCGCCGGCCCTGGTCTGCGCGGACAACCCCGGCGCCTTCCTGGTGCTCTGACCGCGAAGGTTCACCGGGTTCGCGGTGGCACGGTCCGGACCGGTTGGACGTGGGTGGACATCCGAGGTTCGGGGAGGCGTGGTGGCGGAGCCGGTCAAGGTCCGGAGACTGGCCGGCCAGGAGGGCCAGCAGTTACAGCGGATTGTGCGGCGTGGCAGTACGGGTTCGGTGCGCTACCGGCGGGCAATGATGTTGCTGGCCTCGGCCGGCGGGAACCGCGTGCCGGTCATCGCCCAGCTGCACCGTCCCCGAGCTGCCGGTCAGCGGAGGAGGCGACCGCTTCGCTTCAGGCGGCCGGCGAGCCCGACGGCCACCACGGTGGCCGGCAGCGCGGCCGCCAGGCACGCCACGACAGCCGCCTCGCCCCACGCCACCGTGTAGGCGTGGGCGAGCAGCGGCGGGGAGGCCAGGGCCATCGCCGCCAGCTCGCGGCCGCCCCGCGATCCACTGGACCAGGTCAGCGCGACACCGGTCGCGGCGAGGACGACCAGCGGCCAGCACCCGTAGTCGGTGCTGACCCACGGCACCCCGTGCGAGGCGATGGCCGCCCGCGGCACGACCACGAGCGCGACCACGGCAGCGGCCGCGCCCGCTCGCCCCGCCGCGACGCCCTCCGCCCGCCGGTCCTGCGGGCAGGCGAGCAGCACGGCCGCCGCCAGAACCATCGCGGCCGGGGTGACCACCGGGTCACCGAACCCCGGCCCGCTGACCACCGCGGCCACCGCGAAGGAGAGCAGCCCGGCCACCGCGCAGGGCACCCCCACGCGCCACCGGCCGGCCAGCGCCGCTACCGCCCCCGCGACCACGACCAGCGACGAGACGAGCAGCGCGCCCCACGCCCCCGACAGGTCGGCTTCGAGTCGCACCCCCAACGGGGCGGGCGAGGAGACGACATCGGCGTACCAGGTCAGCAGGTGCAGGCCGCAGGCGGCGGCCGAGGCGGCCAGCGCGAAGGGGTACGCCAGCGCGAGGACCTTCGCGACGGGAGCGGCCGGGCCCAGCCCCATCCGCATCCTCATCGCGTGCGCCGCCAGACCCGCGCCCTCCCGCAGCCGCGAACCCAGCGGCTCGCCCGCGGTCATCTCGCGGAAGGTCGCGACGATCTCCCCGCCGTGGGCCCGGCGGTAGGCGGCGGGATAGAGCCGCAGGACGCGCTCGATCATGCGGAGGCCGCCGGCGGCTTGGCGACGGACAGGCGGCGGGTGGCCTCCTTCGCCGCCGCGGCCAGGCGCTCGGCCTCCACCGCGAGCCGCTCCCGCCCCGCCGGGGACAAGGTGAAGATCCGCCGGGCCCGGCCGTCGACGATCTCCTCGCGGTCGATGTCGATCAGGCCGTCGGCCAGCAGCCGGTCCAGGGCCCCGTACAGCGCACCCGTGCGCAGCGCGACCCGGCCGCCGGTCATCGTCTTGACCTCCTGCGCGATGGCGTATCCGTGCCGGGGCGCGTCCGCGAGGGCGGTCAGCACCATCAGGGTGGGCTCTTGCATCACACGTTCACTCACCTCACGAAGATAGTCACTCCGCCGGACCATCTCAACGCGGTCGGCCGGGGCCCTGAGGTGCGGTGCCGGGGCCTATCGCCGTTCGGCGCGTCATTCGGCGCTCCGTTCGACGCCACGTTCGACGCCCGGTTCCTGCGCGGGCAGGCCGCGGAGCAGCGTGCCGAGGAACAGTTCGAAGCGGGGGGTGCTGTCGCCGAGGTCGAGGGGGTGCTCCTGAACAGCGGTGATGCGCTGACCGCTTGAGCTCGCCTTCGTTTGCCGACAGGTATCGCGGGTGAAGGCGTCGCGGTCTTTGGCATTGCGCGTCAGTGTCGAAGTTCCGGCTTCGGGTCAGGCCGGCGGGTCGGGGGTGTATCTGGCGAGCATGGTCTCGACGGCCTCTTCGACGGCGTTGTGGATGTCGGAGGCTGCGGGGTTCCAGCCGGTCAGCAGCATGCGGGGCCACAGGACGTAGTTGGCGATCATGCCGAGGAACTGGTTCGCGGCGCTCTCAGCGTCGGGCACATCAGCGTTGCCCGCCTCATGCTCGGATTCCAAGTAGTGCTGGACGGAGGCGAAGTAGGGCAGTTTGCCGAGCTGGAACTGCATCCGTCCCAGCTCGGGGAAACGAGGCAGTTCGGCGATGACGATCCGGAACAGGCCTGTCATGCGGGGCTGGCTGATCAGGTCGGCGTAGCGGTGGCCGATGGCTGTCAGCCCGGAGCGCAGATCTCCCGCCTGCGGCCGGGCGGCGGTATCGCCGGCGTCACGCTGCCAGGACTCGGTGACGATGGCCTCGAAGAGGGCCGCCTTGGTGGGGAACCGCTTGAACAGGGTGGACTTCGAGACCCCGGCCGCTTCGGCGATCCGTGCGAGGGAAGTGCCGGCGTAGCCACGGTCCAAGAACAGTTCTGTGGCCGCGGAGGTGATCGCCTCGCGCTTCTGCTGGGCGAGCCTGCGGTGATGCGCGGTGAGTTCTGCTGCCATGCGGAGAGTATGCCGCAGTCCCGAGGCGAGTCACTTGACTCGCCTCGGGGGCCCGCTTACGGTGCACCAACAAGGCGAGTCAAGTGACTCGCCTCTGATCTGTGGCACCTGGGCGGATCCTGGTTGTCGCACGGTGGAGGAAGTTCATGACAATCGACAAGATCGCTTTGGTGACCGGTGCGAATCGCGGCCTCGGGCGCAGCGCGGCCATCGCCCTGGCCACACGCGGAGTGCGGGTCGTGGTCACCCACCGCGGCGATGTGGCCGGGGCTGAGAGGACGGCGGAACAGGTGCGGGCCGTGGGTGGGACTGCCGCTGTTCTCCGGCTCGACATCAGCGACGTCTCCTCCTTCGCGTCCTTCACCTCCGAACTGGGCGCGCAGCTGGAGCGCTGGGGTACTTCGAGGCTCGACATCCTGGTCAACAACGCGGGAGTGGGAGTCTTCGGGCCGCTGGAGACTGTCACGATCGACGACTTCGACACGGTGATGGGCACCAACGTCCGGGGCACGTTCTTCCTCATCCAGTCGCTCGTGCCGCTGCTGGCCCAGGGCGGCCAGGTCATCAACGTCTCGACGTCACTGACCCGCCACACCAGCCCCGCCACCTCGGCCTACTCCGCGTCGAAGGCCGCCGTCGAAGCTCTGAGCCGCACCCTCGCCGCAGAACTCGGACCACGCGGCATCCGGGTCAACTCCATCGCCCCGGGGCCGACCGCCACCGACTTCAACGGTGGAGCGATGCGGGACGACGCCGGAATGCGCCAGGTTCTGGCCGGACAGACCGCGCTCGGCCGCGTCGGCGAACCTGAGGAGATCGGCGACGCCATCGCTACGCTGGCCTCCGAGGGACTGCGCTGGGTCACCGCCCAGCGCATCGAGGTCTCCGGCGGTGCTCTCCTGTGACGCCGGGCGACGGTCGGTAGGGAAGCAGGCAGTGACGGCCCCGGCTCACTCCGAGCCGACCGACTCGTCCTCATCCTCGTCCAGCTCTGGCGCATCAGGGTCCCGAAGCGGGCTCAGGGCGCCGGCGGCCGGAAGGATGGCGGTGACCACTGTGCTGGACGACCATGATCGTTCTCACCGATAACGGCTGTACCGATGTTCAACTCAGCGCCGCCAGCTACCAGCCGGCCCCCGGCGACGTGGAGGGCTGGGCCTTCGGCGCGGGCGGCCAGCCGAGCGTCACCGCGCCGTAGCACCGACCCGGTACGCGCGCCGCTGCGGACGACCTGCGGCGGCGCGCGCTTGGCGGGCACCGCCGCCATCCTCTACTTCACACTCGTGGTGCACCTGCCCGCCGCACTGGCCCTCTCTGTCAGCCTTGGGTGAGACAGCCCGCTTTGGCGGGTTGGCCTGAGAGGGCCCGAGCAGCAGTTCCACCCCTGGTGACCAGCACCGATCCGTCCGCCCGTGGTGGACGAGGCGTTCACCGCCGTCGAACACGAGCTGGGCACCACGGCCGCAGCCGGGGCGGGGCATAGTGATCAGGTCCATCCACGCCATGCCGGCCAGGACCGGCCGAACCGAGGAGAGCTCACGGTTGCGGAAGGCCGTGGCCCGTCAGGATGACGGCGGTCGCTGGAGGCCCTGGAGGAGCAGGTCGACCAGGCGGCGGGGGTCGTAGCGGGGGTCGTCGTCGCGGCCGGCGCAGAGGTTGCCGATGCCGCGCATCAGTTCGTAGGCCTGCGTTCCGGGCCTGGTCTCGCCGGCCTCGGCCGCGGCGGCGAGCAGTTGGGCGCAGACGGGCACCAGGCGGTCGAGGAAGTAGGCGTGCAGCGCGTCGAAGCCGCCGCCGTCCGATTGCAGCGCGTTGGCGAGTCCGTGTTTGGTGACCAGGAAGTCGACGAAGAGGTCGACCCATTGGCGAAGTGCCGCGAACGGGGAGTCGGCCTCGGCCAGCAGGGCCGGGCCGGCTTCGGCGCAGGCCTCGACCTGGTGGCGGTAGACGGCGACGACGAGGTCCGCGCGGGTCGGGAAGTGGCGGTAGATCGTCCCCGTTCCGACGCCCGCCCTGGCCGCGATCTCGCGGATCGGCGCGTCGACGCCGGAGGAGACGAACACCTCGGCGGCGGCGGCCAGCAGCGTCTGCCGGTTGCGCTGCGCGTCGGCCCGCCTTCCTCTGGCCGGCGACTCCCCGGACCGGGTCTCCCCGGACTGGCCCGCAGTGGACACCACGCTCTCCTCCCGATAGTCGTTGACGAAGCGGAACGCTGTTCCGTATAGTAAGTGGAACAAGGTTCCGGTTTCAGCATAGCCGAAACCGGACGCTCCCGACCGCCTCGCCCGCCGCCGGCCGCTCAGGCCCGGCCGGGAGAGGCCCCTGAAGGGACATGCGCACCATGAGCGAATCGACGCACCCGGCCGACACCTTCGGCCCGCCCGTTCCCGTCCTCTCCGTCAGTCCGGTCGTCCTGCCGGTGCCCGGCCGGGCCGTGGACCTGGAGGTGCGGGTCTCCGCGCCGCTGACCGGGAGCGACCTGCCGGTCGTCCTCCTCTCCCACGGCCAGGGCCACTCGAACAACCTCTCCTCGCTGAACGGCTACGCCCCCCTCGTCAACTTCTGGGCCGCGCACGGCTTCGCCGTGATCCAGCCCACCCATCTCAGCTCGACGACGCTGGACCTCGCCCCCGACACCCCCGGGGCACCCATGTACTGGCGGTCCCGGGCCGAGGACATGACGCACATCCTCGACCGGCTCGACGCGATCGAGGCCGCCGTCCCCCAACTCCTCGGACGCCTGGACCACGGCAGGGTCGCCGTCGCCGGGCACTCGATGGGCGGGCACACCGCGAGCCTGCTGCTCGGCGCCCGGCTCACCGACCCCGACGACGGGACGACGGTGGACCTGGCCGAACCCCGGATCACGGCGGGCGTCCTCCTGGCCGCACCCGGCAGGGGAGGTGACGCCCTCACCCCGCTGGTGGCCGAGAACTACCCCTTCCTCTCGACCCCGGACTTCTCCCGGATGACGACGCCCGCGCTCGTGGTCGCCGGGGACAAGGACGCCTCCGCCCACCTGACGGTCCGGGGGCCGGACTGGCACACCGATCCGTACACCCTCTCCCCCGGCCCCAAGTCGCTGCTCACCCTGTTCGACGCGGAGCACGGGCTCGGCGGCATCTCCGGATACGACGTCGCCGAGACCACGGACGAGAACCCCGCACGGGTCGCGCTGCTCCAACGGCTCACCTGGGCCTACCTGCGCACCGCGCTCCACCCCGGCGACCCCGCCTGGCAGACCGCATGCGACGCGCTGGCGGCCGACGCCGACCCGCTCGGCCGGGTCGACTCCAAGTAGCACCGGCCGAGCGCGTGCGTCATTCGACGCCGTCCCCTCGGTGAGTGCCAGGGCGCGGGTGGTCGACGGCCGCCGACCACCCGCGCTACTCCACCGGCGAAACGTGCAGCGCGGGAAGCGTTGGGGCCGTGGCCGGTCGTCCCGTCAACTCGCGGTAATGGCGCACCCGGAACACCCCGGACAGGCTCGCCGTCACCGTCACGGCGACCGCCAGCCAAAGGGCAGCGCCCGCCATGGCGAGCACCCCGAAGACCCGGTCGACCGCCGTGAGGCCCAGGCCGAAGACCGCCACCGACGGAAGGAAGGACAACAAGACGGGCAGAGCGATCCAGGTCGAACTGCGCGCGGTGTCCCCGCCGCGGGCCCGGAACGCCTGCCGGGAAGTCCGCATCGCCTCACGGACCCCGATGCCGTCGATCACCATCGCCGGCAGTACCAGGTAGGAGGCCATCGCCCACGAGAGCCCGACCAGCAGCAGCGACCCGAAGAAGATCACCACCACCCCGACCAGTGCCCACACCACGATCGCCGGCAGCCGCCGCAGCGCCCGCCCGTAGCCGGCCCCGATCCCGACCGGCCGCCCCTGCATCGCGTCATCCGCCGCGGCGACCAGCACCGCGTTGAAGAACGTGGCGCAGACCGCCCCGACGAGGATCGCGACCACCACCAAGGCCACGTTCCCCAGGACGGCCCCCGACCACAGCCCCGTCACCCCCAAGGCGAGCGCCCCGACCAACCCGGCGAGCACCACGCCGGCGATCCCGGGCAGGAGCAGCAGCGCCTTGTGCTCCCACATCACCCGCGCCGATTCCCTGACCGGCCTCTCCGTGTACAACGTCCCACCCCAAAGGTTCTCAACCGGGCGCGGCCGGCCACTCCCGGGGCCCCTCCGGCAGCTCCAAGCACGCTTCCTGATCGGCCGATTCGTCGAACTCGTCGCGCAGCGGCCTCAGCAGGAACTCTGCCATTCCGTGGGGCAGCGGGGCGGGGCGGCGGTCAGTCGTGGGTCAGGGTTCGGGGGCGGATGTCGGGCCAGGTCTGCTCGATGTGGTCGAGGCAGGCCTGCCGACGCGCCGCGCCGAACACCGTCTTCCAGCCCTCGGGCACGGCGGCGAAGGCGGGCAAGAGTGAGTGCTGGCCCTCTCCGTTGACCAGGACCAGGTAGTCGGCGTCGGGGTCGTCGAAGGGATTCGTCACCACGTCGTCCTCTCGTGCTTGGTGAAAACCGGTGAGCTTGCCGGTGCGGTCAGCGGCCGCGCAGTTCCAGGGTGCAGCACTTGACGCTGCCGCCCGCCTTGAGGAGTTCGGTGAGGTCCACGCCGATCGGCTCGAAGCCGCGTCGGCGCAGTTCACCGATCAGGTGGGTGGCCGACTCGGGGAGCAGGACGTGGCGGCCGTCGGAGAGCGCGTTGAGGCCGAAGACGGCGGCGTCCTCGGCGGTCGCCTGGATGGCGTCCGGGAACAGTTCGCGCAGTACCGCCCGGCTGCCGGGGGTGAAGGCCTCCGGGTAGTACATGATCTCGTCGTCGGAGAGGACGGCGAGCGCCGTGTCCAGGTGGTAGAACTCCGGGTCGACCAGGGTCAGGCTGGTCACGGGGACGCCGAAGAACTCCTGGGCCTCGGCGTGCGACCTCGGGTCGGTGCGGAAGCCCGTGCCGGCCAGCAGCCGACGGCCGGCCAGCAGGTAGTCGCCCTCGCCCTCGTTGATGTGCTCGGGCCACAGCAGTTCGGACCAGCCCTGCTCGCGGAACCAGGACAGGTAGGCCGGGCCCTCGGCCGTGCGCTCGGCGTGGCGGAAGCGCGCGCCCAGGACCTTCCCGTCGACCACGGTCGCGCCGTTGGCCGCGAAGACCATGTCGGGCAGTCCGGGCAGCGGGTCGATCTCCTCGACGGTGTGGCCGAGTTCGCGGTAGAGGTCGCGCAGCCTGGTCCACTGGGCGAGCGCGAGTGCGCCGTCGACCGGCTTCTCCGGGTGCATCCAGGGGTTGATGGAGTAGCTGACGCCGAAGTGGCTGGGCCGGCACATCAGGAAACGGCGCTGGCTTGCGACGCGGGCTGTCATCGGGGTGGTTCTCCTTGGTCTGCGTGCTGCGTGCTGCGTGCTGCGTGGTGTTCGTGTTGCTCCGGGGGTCCGGGAAAGTCCGGGAGCCGTTCAGTCGACGAGCCGGCGGCGCATCCCGCGGACGGCCAGGAACCAGGCGAGGACGGCGAATGCGGCCAGGACGGCCCCGTGCAGGGCGTCGCCCGCCCCGAGCGTCCCGAAGGCGGCGTGGCGCACCAGCTGCGTGCAGTGGTAGATCGGGTTGACGGCCGCCACCCCCTGGACCCAGTCGGGCAGCCCGTCCAGCGGGAAGAACACGCCCGCGGCCATCACCAGCGGTGTGAGCACGCCGGACACCACGAGCCGCAGCCAGTCGATCGCCGGCACCAGGCAGGACACCCACATGCCGAGCAGGGCGAAGGCGAAGCCGGAGACCAGCGCCACCAGCGGCACCAGCAGCAGCTCCGGCCCCGGCGGCAGGCCGATGGCGAGGCAGACCAGCAGCGGCGCGGTGCCGTAGACGGAGGACTTGACGGCGATCCAGGACGCCTCGGCCGTGACCAGTTCCCAGACGTCGACGGGCTGGCACAGGACGGCGTCGTAGATCTTCTGGTACTTGCGACGGTTGAAGCTCTCGAACATCCCGGCGAAGGCCGAGGCGAAGAGCACCGAGGTGACCACCATGCCGACGCCGACGAACTGCGGGTACGGGTGCCCCTGGACCGAGTCGATCAGCCGGCTGAAGCCGATGCCGAACCCGGTCATGTAGACCAGCGGCTCGATCAGCGAGCCGAAGGTGATGGCGGGCCAGTAGCGGCGGAAGAGCAGCAGTTCGCGCAGCCACACCGCCCGCATGGTCGGCCACAGGGCGGGCGGGAGGCCTGGGGCGGGACCGGTCTGGGCCTCGGTGCGGGGCATGGGCGTCGCCGTGGTCATCGGGTGTCCTCTCTGTGGGGGCGAGCAGGCGGGCGGGCAGGCGGGCGGTGGTCCAGGGGGCGAGGGAGCGGCCGGCCCGGGCTCAGCCGAACAGCTCTCCGGTCAGCGCGACGAACACGTCCTCCAGGGAGGTCGGGCGCAGCACGTCCGGCGGTCCGAGACGCTCGCGCAGCTGCGCGGAGATCGTCTCGGCGCGCAGGACGGAGACCGCCGGCCCGGTCCGCCGGCTGGGCAGTCCGGCCCGGGCGGCCTCGGCCTCGACGAGTTCGCGCCGGGCCGCGTCGCCCCGGTACTCGGCGGCCTGCGCGCCCGCGTGCGCGCGCAGCAGTTCGGCGGGGGTGCCCCGGGCGATCACCCGGCCGCCGGTCACCACGGCCACCTCGTCGGCGAGCCGTTCCGCCTCTTCGATGTAGTGGGTCGACATGACCACCGTGGTGCCGCTCTCGCGCATCCCGTCGATGACGTCCCACAGGTCCTGCCGGATCTGCGGGTCCAGGCCCACGGTGGGCTCGTCCATGAGCAGCAGCCGTGGGTTGTTGACGATGCCCCGGGCCAGTAGGACCCGTCGGCGCATGCCGCCGGAGAGCGCGTCGGCGCGGGTGTTCGCGCGGTCGGTCAGCCGGACGGCGGCCAGCGCCTGGTCGACCGCCTCACGGTAGCGCTCGCGCGGCAGGGCCGTGAACCGGACGAAGACGTCGAGATTCTGGCGCACCGTCAGTTCGGGGTCGATGTTGTCGTGCTGCGGGACGACGCCGACCAGGGAGCGGGCGCGGCGGGAGTCCTCCGGCATCCGGTGCCCGAACACCTCCACGGTGCCCGCGTCCGCGCGGGTCTGCCCGGTGAGCATCCGCATGGTGGTGGACTTGCCCGCGCCGTTGGGCCCGAGCAGGCCCAGGAACATGCCGGGCGGCACTTCCAGGTCCAGGCCGCCCACCGCGGTGGTGGCACCGAACGTCTTGACCGCGCCGCTGATTCGGACGGCAGGAGTGTCCACGCGGGCGCTCCTTTCGGGGAGTCGGGGAAGGCAGGAGAAGCGCAGGGGATGTGCAGGGGATGTGCGGGGGAAGACGAGGGGAAGGCGGAGGAAGTCGGGCGAAGCCAGGGGAAGTTCGGCGTCGGGGAAGGTACAAGGGAAGTCGGGGAATGTCACCGCCCGGTGCGCCGAAATCCTCGCTCCCCGGGGGCCGGGCCCGCGCGATCATCTAACCGCAGAATCGACTTGTCAGGAACCTGCTTTCGGGGGTTCCCCTGTCCATGACCAGGTGTTAGGTTGCTCGAAGATCAATGCCGCCGGGACGCACTATGTCGGCCCATCCGGGGGGAAATTCGGCTCCATCGCCCGTAGTTCGCGACCGTAGCGTCGGTGTGCGACGGGTGCCGATCACGTATTCCTCCTTCGGTCGTCACCCGCGGCACCACCGCCCCTTCACACACCTGACCGAGGAGATGTGGATGCAGTCCGACGGACCGCTCACCGCGAACGTCCGCCTGCGGGCCGCGGTAGCCGAGGACGCCGGTGTCGTCACCGAGGTCTTCCTGGCCTCCCGCACCGCGACCATGCCGTACCTGCCCCGTCTGCACAGTGACGAGGCCACCCTGAGCTGGATCACCCACGTCGTGCTCCCGGACACCCGGGTGTGGCTGGCCGAGGAGGCCGGGACCGGGGCCGTGCTGGGCTTCGCCTCGCTCGACGGCAACCTGCTCGACCACCTCTACCTGCGCCCCGAGGTGCGCCGCCGCGGCATCGGGACCGTGCTGCTGGAGGCCGTCAAGTCGGCCAGCCCGCAGGAGCTCTCGCTGCACGTCTTCCAGAAGAACACCGAGGCGCGCGCCTTCTACGAGCGGCACGGCTTCGTCGTGGTGGACACCAACGACGGCAGCCGCAACGAGGAGAACGAGCCGGACATGACCTACCGCTGGACCGCGTGACTCCCGCCCGCACAGCGCGGTAGCCGGTAGCCCCCCCGCCGAGGGACGTCGGCGGGCCCCCGCGGCCCCGGAGCCCACAAGGACCCCCGGAGGCCACCACGGCCGGGGGCCCGCGACGGCCCCGGGACCCCCGGCGGCCCGCACACCACCACGGTCTGTGAATCACCACGGCCCGCAGATCACCACGGCCCGCTCATCACCACGGCGGGGCTCACCGCGGCCTGAACTCACCACGGCCGCGGCCCCCGACGGCCCCGGGGCCCACGACGCCCCGCGACTCACCGTGGCCGCAACTCACCACGGCTCACCACGGCCGGGGCCCACAACGGCCAAGAGCCACCGGAAACCACCGTCCGGCCCGCCCGACCCACCCGGCCGGCGGGGCGGTTCCACCTGGAGGGATGCCCCGTGCTGGGCGAACACAGCCTGCCCGCGGAGACACCGCTGTCGTACGCACAGTTGGCGCTCTGGTTCAACGACCGCCTCCAAGGCGGCGACGCCTCGTACAACGTCCCGGTGGCGCTGCGGCTGACCGGCCCGGTCGACCACGAGGCGCTGCGGTGCGCCCTCGCCGACGTGGTGGAGCGGCACGCGGCCCTGCGTACCGTCTTCCCCGAGCGCGACGGCGTGCCGCGCCAGCACGTGCTGGCGATGGCCGAGCTGCCGCCGGTCCTCACCGTGGTGCCCGTCACCGAGGAGGAGCTGCCCGCCCTGATCGAGGCCGGGGCCGGGCACGTCTTCGACCTGGAGGCCGAGGCCCCGCTGCGGGTGCACCTGTTCGTGCTCGGCCCGCAGCAGCACGTGGTGCTCATGGTGCTGCACCACATCGCCGGCGACGGCTGGTCGCTGGCCCCGCTGGCCCGCGACCTGAGCACCGCCTACCTGGCCCGCGGCCAGGGCCGGGCGCCCGTCTGGTCCCCGCTGCCCGGCACGTACGCCGAGTACGCCGTGCGCCAGCACGCGAACCTCGGTGACCTGGACGACCCGCAGGGCCAGGGCGGGCGGCAACTCGCCTACTGGCGCCAGGCGTTGGCGGGCCTGCCGGACTTCCTGGAGCTGCCCACCGACCACCCCCGCCCCGCCGCGATGTCGCACCGGGGCGAGTACTTCCCGTGGGACCTCCCGGCCGAGCTGCACCGCGAGCTGCTGGCGCTGTCCCGCTCCTGCCGGGTCAGCATGTTCATGGTGCTCCAGGCGGCGCTGGCGACGGTGCTGACCCGGTCGGGGGCCGGTACGGACATCCCGATCGCCAGCCCGATCGCGGGCCGCACCGACGAGCGCTACGACGACGTGGTCGGCTACTTCGTCAACCCGCTGGTCCTGCGCCTGGACACCTCCGGTGACCCGACCTTCCGCGAGCTGCTCAAGCGGGTGCGCCGCACCGACCTCCAGGGCTTCGCCCACCAGGAGTTCCCGTTCGAGCGGCTGATCACCGCGCTCAACCCGCACCGCTCGCTGGGCTGGCACCCGCTGTTCCAGGTGATGCTGGCCTTCCAGAACACCCCCGAGGCCTCCCTCGCGCTGCCCGGCATCGAGACCGAGATCGCCGAGGCGGGCCCGGGCGGAGCGAAGTTCGACCTGTCCTTCAACATGCGCGAGGTGCACGACGCCGACGGCGCCCCGGCCGGGCTCGGCTGCTTCGTCGAGTACAGCACCGACCTGTTCACCCGCGCGGGCGCCGAGGCCCTGACCGCCCGGCTCGGCCGGCTGCTCGCCGCGGCCGCCGCCGACCCGGACCAGCGGATCGGCGAGTACGACCTGCTCGGCGCCGAGGAGCGGCTCGACCTGTTCGAACGCGCCCACGGGCCCGCCCTGCCCTTCCCCGCGGTGCCGCACGACGACGCCTTCGCGGTGCCGCACGACGGTGCCGCCACGATGACGCACGACGGCGCCCTCACCGCGACCCAGCACGGCGCCCCCGCGGTGACGTTCCACGGCGCCTTCGAGGAGCGCGCCGCCCTGGAGGGCGAGGTCACGGCCCTCGTCGCCGAGGACGGCCGGTTCACCTTCGCCGAGGTCAACGAGCGCGCCAACCGGCTCGCCCGGGAGCTCGTGCGGCGCGGGGCCGGCCCCGAGCGCTACGTCGTCCTGGCGCTGCCGCGCACCACCGACCTGCTGATCGCGCTGCTCGCCGTCCTCAAGTCGGGCGCCGCCTACATACCGGTCAGCCCCGCCATGCCGCGCGAGCGGCTGGCCGGCATCCTCGCCGACGCCGCCCCGGTCTGCGTGCTCGCCACGGCCGCCGACGCCGGCCGGCTGCCGGACGGCGCGCCCGTCCTGGTGCTGGACGAGCCCGGGGCGCGGGCCGCCGTCGCCGCCCACCCCGGCGGGAACCTGACGGACGCCGACCGCACCGGCCCCACCGGCCCGGACGACCCGGCCTACGTCATCCACACCTCCGGCTCGACCGGCGTGCCCAAGGGCGTGGTGATCCCGCACGGCGGCCTCAGCAGCCTGATGCACCACCACCGCACCCGCATGGTCCGCCCGTCCGGCGGCCCGCAGGGCCGGCGGCTCCAGCTCGGCCTGGTCGCCTCGATCACCTTCGACACCGCCTGGGAGCCGCTGTTCTGGCTGCTGGAGGGCCACCCGCTGCACCTGCTGAGCGACGAGGTCCGGCTCGACCCGCAGGCCCTGGTCGGCTACGTCCGCCGGGAGCGCCTCGACTTCCTGGACCTCACCCCGACGTACGTCCCGGCGCTCACCGCCGCCGGCCTCTTCGCCGAGGGCCACCACCGCCCGGCCGTGCTGATGCTGGGCGGCGAGGCCGTCGGGCCGGCGCTGTGGACCGAACTCTCCGCCCTGCCGGACGTCGCGGTGTTCAACTACTACGGCCCGACCGAGTGCACCGTCGACGCGCTCGCCTGCTCCCTGGCGGACAGCCGCACCCCCGTCATCGGCCGCCCGCTCGACAACACCCGGGCGTACCTGCTGGACGACCTGCTGCGCCCCGTCCCGCTCGGCGTGCCCGGCGAGCTCTACCTGTCCGGGCCGCACCTGGCCCGCGGCTACCTGCGCCGCCCCGCCCTGACCGCCGAGCGCTTCGTCGCCGACCCGTACGGCCCGCCCGGCGCCCGGATGTACCGCACCGGCGACCTCGCCCGGATGCGCCGCGACGGCCAGGTGGAGTACCTCGGCCGGGCCGACGGGCAGATCAAGATCCGCGGCTTCCGGATCGAGCCCGGCGAGATCGAGGCGGTGCTGCTGCGCCACCCCGCGATCGTGCAGGCCGCCGTCCTGGCCCGGGGCGCCGGCGCCGAGGAGCGCCACCTCGCCGCCTACCTGGTGACCGAGGACGGGAA
The DNA here is from genome assembly GCF_044741445.1 of Kitasatospora sp. NPDC088160. Lineage (NCBI taxonomy): Bacteria > Bacillati > Actinomycetota > Actinomycetes > Kitasatosporales > Streptomycetaceae > Kitasatospora > Kitasatospora sp. NPDC088160. The sequence continues at coordinate 49,445 of NZ_JBIUSS010000006.1, forward strand.
CGCCCCCGACCTCGCCGAGGTGCGCGAGCTGCTGGCCGGGCAGCTGCCCGACTACATGATCCCGGCGGCCTACGCCGTCCTGGCCCGGCTCCCGCTCAACTCCAGTGGGAAGCTGGACGGTTCCGCTCTTCCCGAGCCCGGGCTGCGGGCCGCCACCGGCCGCTCCCGGGCCCCCCGGGACGCCCGCGAGGCCGCGCTGTGCGCGCTGCTCGCCGAGGTCCTCGGCGTGGCCGAGGTCGGCCCCGACGACGACTTCTTCGCGCTCGGCGGCCACTCCCTGCTCGCCACCCGGCTGGTCAGCCGGGTGCGCACCGCCCTGGGGGCCGAACTGCCCATCCGGGCGGTCTTCGAGAGCCCGACGGCCGCCGGGCTCGCCCGCGCGGTGGACGCCGGGCGATGTCGCCCGGCGCTGACCGCCGCCGCCCGCCCCGAGCGGATCCCGCTCTCGCACGCCCAGCGCCGGCTCTGGTTCCTCCAGCAGCTGGACCCGCACAGCGACGCGTACCACATCCCGCTGGCCCTGCGCCTGACCGGCGCCCTGGACCGGGACGCCCTCGCCGCCGCGCTGCACGACTGCGCCGCGCGCCACGAGGCCCTGCGCACCGTCTTCCCGCTCCCCCGCGGCGAGGACGCGGCTCCCCACCAGCAGATCCTCGCCCCGGAGCAACTCCCACCGCTGCTACGGCACTCCGGCACCGCCACGGTGACCGAGGAGGGCCTGGCCGAGGCCCTGCGCACCGCCGCCGCCCAGCCCTTCGACCTCGCGTCGGAGCCGCCGCTGCGCGCCCACCTCTTCGCCCTCGCCCCCGAGCGGCACGTCCTGCTGCTGACGGTCCACCACATCGCCTGCGACGGCTGGTCGATGGGCCCGCTCGCCCGCGACCTGGGCGCCGCCTACCAGGCCCGGACGGCCGGCCGGGCCCCCGAGTGGACCGCCCTGCCCGTCCAGTACGCCGACTACACCCAGTGGCAGCTCACCCTGCTCGGGGACGACGAGGACCCGGGCAGCACCGCCGCCCGGCAGTGGCAGTACTGGAGCGGGGCGCTGGCCGGCCTGCCCGAGGAGATCGCGCTGCCGGTGGACCGGCGGCGCACCGCCGAGACCGGCCAGGAGGCCGGCCGGGTGCCGCTGCGGCTGAGCGGCGCGGACCACCGCGCCCTGGCGGAGCTCGCCCGGGCCGACGGCGCCAGCCTCTTCATGGCCGTCCAGGCCGGTCTGGCGGCGCTGCTCACCCGCCTCGGCGCGGGCACCGACCTGCCGATCGGCACCCCGATCGCCGGGCGCACCGACGAGGCCCTGGACGACCTGGTCGGCTTCTTCGTCAACACGCTGGTGCTGCGCACCGACACCGACGGGGACCCGGGCTTCCGGGAGCTGCTGCGCCGCGTCAAGGACGCCGACCTCGCCGCCTACGCCCACCAGGACCTGCCGTTCGAGCGGATCGTCGAGCTGGTCAACCCGGAGCGCTCCCCCGGCCGCCACCCGCTCTTCCAGGTCGCCCTGGTGATGGAGCAGGCGGGCGCCGCCGTGGAGATCCCCGGCCTCGACAGCGAGTTGCTCACCGCCGGCCCGGCGCCGGCCAAGTTCGACCTCACCGTCACCCTGGGCACGCCCGCCGGCCCGGACGACGAGCTGACCGGCGCCGTCGAGTACCGCGCCGACCTGTTCGACCGGGCCACGGTCGAGGCGATCGCCGGCTACCTGACGCGGCTGCTCGGCGCGGCCGCGGCCGACCCCGAGCGGCCGATCTCCCGGCTCGAACTGTCCGCCGAGGGCGAGCGGCCTCGGCTGCTGGAGCGCTCCGCCGGCGAGCGGCGGGAGCTGGCGCCGACCACGCTGGCCGCCCTGGTGTCGGCAGGGCTCGCCGCGCCGTCCGACACCCCCGCCCTGGTGTTCGAGGGCCGGGAACTCGGCCCGGCCGAGCTGGACCGCCGGATCGACGCGCTGGCCCGCCGGCTCGCCGCGGTCGGCGTCCGCCCGGGCAGCCGGGTCGCGGTGGCCGTGCCCCGCTCGGTGGAGCTCGTGGTGGCGCTGTGCGCCGTCCACCGCGCCGGCGGCGCCTACCTCCCGCTGGACCCGGACTACCCGGCCGACCGGCTCGCGTACATGCTGGCGGACGCCCGCCCGGCCGCGGTGATCGCCGCCCCGGAGCAGGCCGCCGCGCTGCGCCCCGCCGAGGGCGTGCCGTGCCTGTCACCGGAGGACCTGCCGGCGCCCGAGGGCGTCACGCCGACCGCCCCCGGCCCCGGGGACCCGGCCTACGTGATCTACACCTCGGGCTCGACCGGGCGGCCGAAGGGCGTGCTCGTCCCGCACCACGCCATCGCCAACCGGCTGCGCTGGGGCCAGGAGGAGTACCGGCTCGGCGCCCGGGACGGCGTCCTGCAGAAGACCTCGGCCAGCTTCGACATCTCGCTGTGGGAGTTCTTCTGGCCGCTGATCACCGGCGCCACCCTGGTGCTGGCGAAGCCCGACGGGCACCGCGACCCGGCCTACCTGGCGGAGCTGATCCAGCGCGAGGGCGTGAGCGTCGCCCAGTTCGTGCCGTCCATGCTGGACGTCTTCCTCCAGCACCCGCGGGCCGCCGAGTGCACCGGGCTGCGCCTGGTCGTGGCCAGCGGCGAGGCGCTGCCCGCGGCCACCGTGCGCCGGTTCCGGCAGGTGCTCCCGGGCGTCCGGCTGGACAACCTCTACGGGCCCACCGAGGCCACCGTGGAGGTGACGGCCTGGGAGTGCGGCCCGGCGGACGAGCAGGCGCACCCGGTGCCGATCGGGCGGCCGGTCTGGAACTCCGGCGGCTACGTCCTGGACACCGCCCTCAACCCCGTCCCGCCGGGCGTGCCGGGCGAGTTCTACCTGACCGGCGAGCAGCTCGCGTACGGCTACCTCGGCCGCTCGGCGCTCACCGCCGAGCGCTTCGTCGCGGACCCGCACGGCGCGCCGGGCACCCGGATGTACCGCACGGGCGACCTGGCCCGCCACCGCCCCGACGGCGTGGTGGAGTACCTGGGCCGGGTGGACAGCCAGGTGAAGCTGCGCGGCCACCGGATCGAGCTCGGCGAGATCGAGACCCGGCTCGGCGAGCACCCGGCGGTCACGGCCTGCGCCGTCGCCGTGCGCGAGGACCGGGCCGGCGCCGTACGGCTGGTCGCGTACGTGGTGCCGGACGGCGCCGCGCAGCCGCCCACGGCCGCCGCGCTGCGCGCCCACCTGCGCGGCCACCTGCCCGACCACATGGTGCCCACCGCCTACGTGCTGCTCGGCGCGCTCCCGGTGACGGCCAACGGCAAGCTGGACCGCCGGGCGCTGCCCGAGCCGCAGACCCACGTCGAGAGCCGGGCCCGGGAGCCGCGCACGCCGGCCGAACGCACGCTGGTCGCGGTCTTCGCCGAGCTGCTGGGCGTGCCCGCGGTCGGCCCGGAGGACGACTTCTTCCTGCTCGGCGGCCACTCGCTGCTGCTGATCCGGCTGGTCGAGCGCATCCACGCGGAGTTCGGCGTCGACCTGCCCGTGAAGACGCTGTTCGAGGCGCCGACCCCGGCCGCGCTGGCGCAGCGGCTGACCGGGCAGCGGCCCGGGCGCGCCGACGCCCCCTTCGAACCGCTGCTGGCGCTGCGGGCCGCGGGCGGCCGGGCACCGCTGTTCTGCGTCCATCCGGTGACGGGCGACGGCCTCGGCTTCATCGGCCTGCTGCGCGGGCTCGACCCGGACCAGCCGGTCTACGCCTTCCAGGGCATCGGCCCGGTCGGCGGCGGGGAGCGGCCGGCCGACGTGGACGGCCTGGCGCGGGAGTACCTGGCGCGGATGCGCGCCGTCCAGCCGCACGGCCCCTACCGGGTGCTCGGCTGGTCCTTCGGCGGGCTGGTCGCGCACCAGATCGGCGTGCTGCTGCGCGAGCAGGGCGAGCAGGTCGACCTGGTCGCGCTGCTGGACAGCCATCCGGCGCCGCCGGACGCCGGGGAGGTCACCGACACCGCCGTGCTGGCCGAGCTGCTGACGGCGACGGGCGCGCCCGCCGCCGAGGTGGCGGCCGTCCTGGCGCAGCAGTGGCGGCCCAAGCCCTCGGAGCTCCTCGACCGGCTGGCCGTGGCGCTGCGCGAGGCCGCGCCGCGCGACGAGGACGAGCTGGCGGTGTTCCTCGACTCCTGCCGCTACCACGCCGGGCTGATGGCGGCGTGGACCCCGGGGGTGCTCGACGCGCCGCTGACCACCTTCACCGCGACCGGCGACCACCGGCCGCAGCAGACGGTGGCCGTCTGGTCGGCCCACACCACCGGGCCGGTGGCCGACCACCCGCTCGCCGCCCGGCACCTGGACCTCGCCGACGCCGGGCCGATCGACGAGATCGCCCGGGTCGTCGCCGCCGTCCTGCGACGGGCCGACGAGGGCCGGCGATGACGGTCCGTCCGGAGCGTTCCGGACGGACCGCCACCCGCCGCCCGGCCCCGTCGTACGGAACCGGGCGGCCGGGGTCAGGCGCCCGGCGCCCGGCCCTCCTGGGGGCCGTCCGCGGTGTCCAGGCACGCCCGGGCCTGCGCCGCGAGCTCCGCGAGCACCTCGGCCCGCTGCTGGTGCAGGAAGAAGTGGTCGCCCGGCAGGATGCGGTGGCGGAAGCCGGCCGCCGTGGTGGACCGCCAGCCGGTGATCCACTCCGGTCCGGCCATCAGGTCGTCGGCGCCGCCGAGCGCCAGCACCGGGCAGGGCAGCACAGTCGGCCGGATCCGGTCGTTGTACTCGCCCAGCAGGGTGACGTCGGCCCGGAGCACCGGCAGGATCATCTGCATCAGGTCGGCGAACTCCAGCACCTCGGCCGGGGTCCCGCCGAGGCCGACGATGCGCTCCAGGAGTTCGTCGTCGGTGAGTCCGTGCAGCCGGGTGACGTCCGGCGTGCCGGGCGCCCGGCCGCCGGAGACCACGAGGGACAGCGGCAGCGGCCGCGCCTCGGCGGCGAGCCGGCGGGTCGTCTCGTAGGCGATCCGGGCGCCCATGCTGTGGCCGAAGAGGATGAACGGTTCGTCCGCCGGGCGGCTCGCCAGCAGGGCGAGCAGGCCGTCGACGACCTCGTCCATGACGGCCGACGGCTGCTCGGCGAGGCGGGTGCCCCGGCCCGCCAGTTCCACCGGAACGATCGTCAGGCCCGGCTGCTCGCCGGACCGGGCCCACGGCAGGTAGGCGCTCGCGGAGCCGCCGGCGTGCGGCAGGCAGTAGACGCGTACGGGCCCGGACCGCCCGTTCGGCGCGGCGTCCCGGTGCCACGGCGTCCATCGGGCCACCTCGTCGTGCTGTACGGCGGACGAACCGGTCATCGCTGCTCCTTTTTCTTCCCCAGTCAATTACGCGAAGCCTGAACAGGCCTCCCGCACGACTTTATGCGGTAATTCACGGGTTGGTCCAGCCCGCTTTCCGGCATGCCCTGAGCAGATCCAACCGGGCGATGCCGCAGCTCAGTTGTGCCCTGAAATAGTTGGTTGGCGCATAAGGATCTTGAGTCTTTCCCGGAACACCGAGCTCTGTTACGGTGCTCCTCGTCCGGGTTTCTTTCGGATATTTCCAGAGTATTTCGATCGGCGAGTTCCGACGACGAGTTCCGACGACGAGTTCCGAACGCACGACGGGAGAGGGCGGACAGAATGTGCGGAATAACCGGCGTATTCGTCCTGGGCGGCGGTCGCCCGGCCGATGCCGCCGTGGTCCGGGAGATGACGGCGTGCCTGGTGCACCGCGGCCCCGACGACGACGGCCACTACGCCACGGACGGCCTGTGCCTGGGCTTTCGCCGGCTGGCCCTGAACGACCTCGCCGGCGGCAACCAGCCGCACCGCACCGAGGACGGCACCCTGGTGTCGGTCTGCAACGGCGAGATCTACAACCACCGCGAGCTGCGCACCGCGCTGAGCCGCCGCGGCCACCGGTTCCGCACCGAGAACGACACCGAGGTGCTGCTCCACCTGTACCGCGAGTACGGCGAGGACCTGACGGCCCACCTGGACGGCCAGTTCGGCTTCGCCCTGCACGACGCCGCCGCGCAGCGGCTGCTGCTCGCCCGCGACCGGGCCGGCATCGTCCCGCTCTTCTACACCGTCGCCGACGGCCAGCTGATCTTCGCCTCCGAGATCAAGGCGATCCTGCGCCACCCGGCCGTCAGCGCCCGGGTGGACTTGCGCGGCCTCGACCAGGTGCTGACGCTGCCCGGGCTGGTCAGCCCGCGCACCATGTTCGAGGGCATCAGCGCCCTGCGCCCCGGCGAGCGGCTGATCGCCGACCGCTCCGGCGTGCGCACCGAACGGTACTGGGACCTCGACTTCCCGCTCGCCGCCGACCTCGCCCCGGTGGCCCCCGAGGCCCTGGACCGGGAGCTGGAGCGGTACGCCCACCGCACCGCCGAACTGCTCGACGGGGCCGTGCGCAGCCGGCTGCTCGCGGACGTGCCGATCGGCATGTACCTCAGCGGCGGCCTGGACTCCAGCCTGATCGGCGCCCTGATGGCCCGGGCCCGGCCCGGCCACGCCTGGCCCAGCTTCTCCGTCACCTTCCCCGGCCGCGACTTCGACGAGGGCCCGCACCAGCGGCTGGTCGCCGCCAAGCTGGGCACCGAGCACCACGAAGTCCCGGTCGGCGAGCACGAGGTGGCCGAGCGGATCACCGCGATGGTGCGCCACGCCGAGGCACCCGTGCGCGAGTCGTACAACGTCTGCTCGCTGGCGCTGTCCGAGGCCGTCCGCGCCGCCGGGACGGTCGGCGCGCTCAGCGGCGAGGGCGCCGACGAGCTGTTCGGCGGCTACCCCGGCTACCGCTTCGACGCCACCGGGCTCGGCGGCAGCCGGCTCACCGGCCTGGACGCCCGGCTGGAGCGCGAGATCCGCGAACGGATGTGGGGCGTCGACCTCGGCTACGAGCAGGACCAGCTGCCCGCCCAGGAGTTCCGCCGCGAGCTGTACGCCGAGGACCTGGCTTACGGGCTGGACGAGTTCTCCGTCACCAACCAGCGCCTGGTCGACCCCGAGCGGCTGTCCGGGCGCCACCCGCTGCACCAGCGCTCCTACCTCGACTACCACCTGCGGCTCGCCGACCACCTGCTCGGCGACCACGGCGACCGGATGGCCCTGGCCAACGGCGTCGAGCTGCGCTTCCCCTTCCTGGCGAACGCGGTGGTCGACCACGCCACCACGCTGCCACCGGAGTTGATGCTCGCCCACGGCCGGGAGAAGGCCGTGCTGCGCCGGGCGGCCGAGGGGCTGGTGCCCGGCGAGGTGCTCAGCCGGCAGAAGTACGGATTCCGCGGCCAGACCAGCAGCCACCTGCTGAGCACCGGCGCCGACTGGTTCGAGGAGCTGGTCTCCCCCGCGACCGTCCGCCGCCAGGGCTACTTCGACCCGGACACCGTCGCCGCCCTGACGCAGCGTCAGCGCGGCGACGGCCAGCAGGTGCACGCCCACCTGGACACCGACTACCTGATGCTCGTCGCGACCTTCGCCCTCTTCGTCGAGGAGTTCGATCTGCCGTGCCTGGGATGACCGCCACAGCCGCCGGGCCGATCGCCGGCCCCGGCACCCGCCCGCGCCACCCGCTGGTCGGGGTGGTCGGCGGCATGGGCCCGCTGGCCTCCGTCGAACTGCTGCGCACCGTCTACCGGGCCTGCCGGCTCCACCCCGAGCAGGACACCCCCCGGGTGCTGCTCTGGTCCGACCCGGCCGTGGTGGACCGCACCGAGGCCATCGGCAGCGGCGAACTCGACGAGCTGCGCCGCGCCGTGGAGTCCTCGCTGCGCGGCCTGCTGGCCGCCGGCGCGGAACGCGTGGTGATCGCCTGCATCACCGCCCACCACGTGCTCGGCGACCTGCCGGCCGACCTCGCGGCGCGCTGCGTCTCGCTGGTCGACGTGGTGCACGAGGAACTGGCCGCGGCCGGCGAACCGCACCTGCTGCTCTGCTCCTCCGGCACCGCCCGGGCCGGCATCCTCACCTCGGGCGCCGCCGGGGCCCGGGCCGCTGGCCAGCTGGTGGCGCTGCGCCCACCGGACCAGGAGGCGCTGCACCGGGAGATCCACCGCCTCAAGCGCGGCGAGGACCCGGCCCGCACCATCGACTTCCTGCGCGAGACCCTGCCCCGCTACGGCGTGCGGGCCTTCGTCGCCGCCTGCACCGAGCTGCACCTGGTCACCAGGGCGATCGAGGACGCCGGTCTGAGCGAGGCCCTGCCCTCCCTCGACCCGCTGACGGTCGTGGCCCACCGGATCATGAACGGAGAGTTGTGAGCCACACGAGCATCCTCGACCGCTGGGCCGACCAGGTCGAGCGCCGAGCCGCCGCCCCCGCCCTCGCCACCGCCGAGCGGGTCTGGAGCCACCAGGAGCTGGCCGGGCTGGCCGCCGGCCTGCGCGACCGCCTCGCCACCGGCACCGGCCCGGTCCTGGTTGCCTGCGCGGACCCCGTCCCGGTGGTCGCGGCGATCCTCGCCTGCGCCGCCACCGGCCGCCCGTTCGCCCCGGTGGACACCCGCCAGCCCGCCGCCCGCTGGACGGCCCTGCTGGAGGACCTCCGGCCGGGCACCGTGCTCGCCGACGCCGCCGGCCGCTCCGCGCTGGCCGCCGCCGGGCCGGGCCCGACCGTCGCCGGGCAGCACCTGGCCGTCGCCGGACAGGGCGAACTGCCGCTGCTCGCCGCCGAGTCGATCACCCCGCTGCCCTGGGCGGCCGACGACTGGACCGGCATCAGCGGCCCCGACGCCGGCTACGTCTACTTCACCTCGGGCACCACCGGCCGCCCCAAGGGCATCCGGGGCAGCTTCGAGGCGGTCGCGCACTTCCTGGACTGGGAGATCGCCGAGTTCGGCATCGACCCGGGCACCCGGATCTCCATGCTCACCTCCCCCGGCTTCGACGCCTTCCTGCGCGACGCCCTCGTCCCGCTGTGCGCCGGCGGCACCGCCGTGCTCCCGGCGCCCGGCGCCATCCCCGTCGGCGCGGCCCTGGCCCGCTGGCTGACCGAGCAGCAGGTCGACCTGCTGCACTGCGTGCCCACCGTGTTCCGCACCCTGCGCGCCGCCGGGCTGGCCGCCGACTCCCTGCCGCGGCTGCGCAGCGTGCTGATGGCCGGGGAGCCGGTCCGCCCCGCCGACATCGCCTGGTGGCGGGGCCTGTTCGGGGACGGCAAGGAACTGGTCAACCTCTACGGGCCGTCCGAGACCACCATGACCAAGGTCTTCCGCCGGCTCACCGCCGAGGACGCCGAGGCCGAGACCGTCCCGGCCGGCCGGCCGATGCCCGGGGTCGAGATCGCGGTGCTGTTCGGCGGACGCCCGGTGGTGGACGCGATCGGCGAGATCGAGATCCGCACCCCGTTCCCGCTGCGCGGCTACCTGGGCGACGCGGCCGGCGGCTTCGTCGCACCGGACCGGTACCGCACCGGCGACCTCGGCCGCCTCGGCGCCGACGGCACCCTGGAGGTCCTGGGCCGCCGCGACCAGCAGGTCAAGGTGAACGGCGCCCGGGTCGAACTCGGCGAGATCGAGGACCTGCTGCGCCGCCACCCCGCGGTGGCGGACGTCTGCGCCGCCCTGGTCGAGGAGGCCGACGGCGAACCGGTGCTCTGCGCCTACCTGGTCGCCGACGGCGCCACCGACGAGGAACTGCGCGCGCACGCCGCCGAGGGCCTGCCCGCCCCCGCCCGCCCCGCCCTGTACCTGCGGCTCGCCGCGATCCCGCGCACCCTCAGCGGCAAGGCCGACCGGCGGGCGCTGCCCAGCCCGGCCGCCGCCCTGGCCGGGCGCACCGGCGAACAGCCGCTGGACGGCCTGGAGGCCGGCATCGCCGAGCTGTGGCGCGAGCTGCTGCACGTGCCCGCCGTCGGCCGGCACGACGACTTCGCCCTGCTCGGCGGGGACTCGCTGGGCATCGCCCGCCTGCTGGACGGGCTGCGCACCCGCTTCGGCGTCGAGGTGCCGCTGCGGGTGTACGTCGGCGACCCGACCGTCGCCGGGCTGGCCGCGGCCGTCGCCGCCGGCCGCGCGGACGCCTCGCCGGAGGGCGGCCGCCGATGAGCCGCGACACCTCCCTGCCGCTGCGCGGCGACCGCGCCCGCGCGCCGCTGTCCTACGCCCAGCGGTCCATCTGGCGGGCCGAGCAGGTGCTGCCCGGCACCGCCCTGCACAACGAGAGCGCCGCCTTCCACGTCAGCGGCCCGCTGGACGTGGCCGCCCTGGAACGGGCGCTGGCCGCCGTCGCCCGGCGGCACGAGGTGGTGCGCTGCGCCGTCACCGCCGACGGGGCGGGCGAGCCGTGGCAGCTGTTCGCCGACCGGGTCCGCCCCGCCGTCGAGACCGTCGACCTGACCGGCGTCCCCGAGGGCGAGCGCGCGGACCGGCTCGCCGAGCTCACCGCCCGCGCCGTGGCCGTGCCCTTCGACCTGGCCCGGCCCCCGCTGATGCGCACCCAGCTGTTCCTGCTGGGCGGGGACCGCTCGCTGCTGCTGTTCACCGCCCACCACATCGTGGTCGACGCCTGGGGCTTCGGCGTCTTCCTGGAGTCGCTGGCCGCCTGCTACGCCGCCGAACTCGGCGGCGAGGCCCCGGACCCGGACCCGGCCCAGGAACCGGCCGCCGGACCCGACTTCGGCGACTTCGCCGCCTGGCAGCGCGGCGACGACAGCGACACCAGCCACGCCGGCGGAATCGACCACTGGCAGACCCGGCTGGGCGGCGAACTGCCCACCGCCGACCTGCCGTCCGACGTCGGCCCCGGCGGCGACCCGGCGGCCGGCGCGCTGCACCACTTCACCGTCCCCGCCGACCTGGCCGCCCGGCTCAGCGCCTTCGGCCGGGGCGAACTGGCCAGCCTGTCCACCGTGCTGCTCACCGCCTTCTGCGCCACCGCCGCCCGCTGGACGGGCCAGGACGACCTGGTGGTCGGCATGCCGGTGGCGACCCGCGGCCGCACCGCGCTGGCCGGCGTGGTCGGACCGCTGCTCAACCTCGTCGCCCACCGCAGCGACCTCGGCGGCGAGCCGAGCTTCCGGCAGGCCCTGGCCCGCACCCGCCGGCACCTGAAGGCCGACCTGCGCCACCGCGACACCCCCTTCGACCTGGTCCTGGAGCGGCTGGGCCGGGCCGCGGGCGGGCGCACGCCGCTGTTCCAGCTGATGTACTCCTTCCACAGCGGCCCCACCACCACCCTGGAGCTGCCCGGCGTCACCACCGCCCCGGCGCCCTCGCACAGCGGCACGGCCAAGTACGACCTGACCTTCTTCCTGCGCCCGCGCCCCTCCGGCGCGCTGGACGCGACGCTGGAGTACCGCACGGCGCTGCTCGCCCCCGCGACGGCGGCCGACTTCGCGGACTCGCTGCTGTGCCTGCTGGAGGCCGCCGCGGCCGACCCGGACCGGCCGCTGGCCGAGCTTCCGGTGCTCTCCGAAGGCCGGCGCCGGCGCGTCCTGGTGGACTTCAACCGGGCGCCCGACGCCGAGCGCGCCTGGGCCACCGTGCCCGAGGCGCTGCGCGAACTCGCCCGGCAGGACGGCGCCGCACCGGCCGTCGAGTCACCCGGCCGCGCGTTCAACCGGGCCGCGGCCGACGCGGCCGCCGACCTGGTCGCCCGCCGGCTGGTGGCCCGGCACGGCGTGGCGCCGGGCGACCGGGTGGCCCTGCGCGTCGAGCGCGGCGCGCAGCTGGTGCCGCTGATCGTCGGCATCTGGCGGGCCGGGGCCGTGCTGGTCCCGCTGGACGAGGCCATGCCCGCCGCGCGGGCCGAGCACGTGCTCGCCGACAGCGGCGCCCGCCTGCTGATCGGCGACCCCGCCGAGGGGCTGCCCGCCGCCGACCCGGCCGCGCTGCTCGACGAGGGCCCGGACGCCGGGACCGGGCAGCCGCTGCCCGGCGCCGGCCCCGAGGACCTCGCGTACCTGATGTACACCTCGGGCTCCACCGGGCTGCCCAAGGGCGTGGCGGTGCCGCACGGCTGCGTCGCCAACCTGCTGCACAGCGTGGTCCGCGCCGAGCCGGGCCTGCGGGCCGACGACACCCTGCTCGCCGTCACCTCGATCACCTTCGACATCTCCGTCCTGGAGCTGTTCGCCCCGCTGCTGGCCGGCGGCCGGGTCGTGGTCGCCCCGCGCGAGAGCGTCCGCGACGCCGAGGCGCTGGGCGCGCTGCTGGAGCGCAGCGGCGCCACCGTCATGCAGGCCACCCCCTCGCTCTGGCGCGGGCTGCTGGACGGCGGCTGGGCGGGCCGGCCCGGACTGCGGGCGCTGTGCGGCGGCGAGGCGCTGGACGCCGACCTCGCGGATCGGCTGCTGGCTCGCTGCGCCGGGCTGTGGAACCTGTACGGGCCGACCGAGACGACCATCTGGTCCACCGTCGGGCGGGTGCTGCCCGGCGAGGGCGTCACGGTGGGGCGCCCGGTGGCCGGCACCGTCTGCTACGTCCTGGACCGGCGGCTGCGGCCGGTGCCGCGCGGGGCCGTCGGCGAGCTGGTGATCGGCGGGGCCGGCGTCAGCGCCGGGTACCGCAACCGCCCGGAGCTGACCGCCGCCGCCTTCGTCGCCGACCCGGTCGACCCGGCCGGCGGCACCGTCTACCGCACCGGCGACCTGGCCCGCCACCTGCCGGACGGCCGGATCGTCGTGCTCGGCCGGGCCGACCAGCAGGTGAAGATCCTCGGTCACCGCATCGAGGTCGGCGAGGTGGAGTCCCTGCTCGCCGCCCACCCCGAGGTCCGCCAGGCGGCGGTGGTCGTGGACCGGGGGCAGCCCGCCGGGCCCCGGCTGGTCGCCTTCGTCACCGCCCGCACCGGGGACGACGGGCTGCCCGACCGCCTGCGCCGCCACCTGCGCGAGCGGCTGCCCGCCGCCGCCGTCCCCGGGGTGATCGCCCCGCTGCCCGCGCTGCCGCTCAACACCAGCGGCAAGGTGGACCGGCCGGCGCTGCTGCTGCGCGCCGGGGAGCTCACCGCCGCCCGGCGCAGCGCACCGGTCACCGAGGCCGAGCGGGCCGCCGTCGCGCTCTGGGCGGAGGTCCTGGGCCTGCCGCCCGAGCGGGTCGGCACCACCGACGACTTCTTCGCCGCCGGCGGCAACTCCATCGCCGCGACCCGGCTGCTCGGCCGGGTCCGGGCCCGCTTCGGCGCCGCGCCCTCGCTCGCCGAGTTCTACACCGACCCCACCCCCGCCTCCCTGGCGCGGGTGCGGCCCGCCGCCCCGGCGCCCGCCGTCCGGACGGCCGGGCCGGCCCCGGACGCCGTCCCGATGACCGACCAGCAGCGCCAGCTGTGGCTGCTGCACCGCCTGGCCCCCGACTCGCCCGCCTACCACCTGCCCGCCGCGCTCGACCTGACCGGCCCGGTGGACGAGGCGGCCCTGACCGGGGCACTCGCCGACCTGACCGCCCGGCACCCGGTGCTCGCCGCCCGCTGCGAGCTGCGCGAGGACGGCCCGGTGCTGGTCCTCGCGCCGCCCGCCGCACCGGCCCTGGCCGTCCTGGACGCGGCGCCCGAGGAGGTGCCCGAGCTGGCCCGGGCGGAGGCGGTGCGCCCCTTCGACCTGGCCGGTGAGCCGCCGCTGCGGCTCACCCTGGTGCGCACCGGCCCCGAGCGCTCGGTGCTGCTGTGCACCGCGCACCACCTCGCGGTCGACGGCTGGTCGATCGGCGTGGCCGTGCGCGAGCTGGCTGCGCTGTACGCCGCCCGCCTCGGGCTGGCCGAGCCGCCGCCCGCGCTCGACCTGGACTTCGCCGGCTACGCGGCCGACTGCGCCGACGAGGCGGGCCTGAGGCTGCGCCAGGAACACCTGGAGTACTGGCTGAAGCGGCTCGACGGGCACCCCGGCGTGCTCGACCTGCCCGCCGACGCACCGACCCGGGCGCGGCCGACGGGAGCCGGCGAGACCCTGCCGGTGGCGCTCGCCCCGGAGCTGACGGCCGCGCTGCGCGAGGGCGCCGCCCGGCTGCGCACCACGCCCTTCACCCTGCTGCTCGCCGTGTACGCGGCGCTGCTGGGCCGCTACGCGGGCAGCGACGACGTGCTGGTGGGCGTGCCCGTCGCCAACCGCGACCGGCCCGAACTGGAGTCGCTGGTCGGCTCGTTGGCCAACACCCTGCCGGTGCGCGTGGACCTGGCCGGGGCGCCGTCCTTCGCCGAACTCGCCGCCCGCACCGGGCGGGCGCTGGCGGGCGACCTCGGCCGTCCGCTGGTCGCCTTCGACCGGCTGGTGGCCGGCCTCGGCCTGCCCCGCGACCCGGGCCGCCCGACCCTGGTCCAGGCCTCGCTGGTGTTCCAGGACGCGCCGCCGGCCGACGTCCGGCTGGGCGCGGCCGCCGGCGTGCTGCGCCAGGTCCCCACCGGGGCGGCCAAGTACGACCTGACCCTGGCCCTGGACGAGCGCGCCGACCGGATCGCCGGCGCCCTGGAGTACGCCACGGACCGCTTCGGCCCGCAGTTCACGGACCGCTTCGCCCGGCACTTCCACGTCCTGCTGCGGGCCGCCCTGGCCTCGCCGCAGGCCCCCCTCGACGCCGTCGAGCTCACCGACCCCGCTCTGCCCGCCCCGCGCCCGGCCCGCCCCGCGGGCGAGGCGCGCGCCGGGCACGCCGTCTCGGTGTCCGAGCTGTTCCGGGCCCGGGCCACCGCCCGTCCGGACGCCCCCGCGATCCGGGCCGAGGGCGTGACGGTCGGCTACCGGCAGCTCGACGTCTGGAGCGACCGGATCGCGTCCCGGCTGCTGGAGCGCGGCGCCGCCCCCGGCCGGTTCGTCTCGGTGCTGCTGCCCGCCGGCCCGGTGCAGAGCGCCGCGATCCTCGGCGTCGCCAAGACCGGGGCCGCCTTCGCGGTGCTCGACCCGGCCGACCCGGACGCCCGCCTGACCGCGCTGCTGGCCGACGCCGAACCGGTGTGCCTGCTGGCCGCCGAGAGCACGCTCGCCCTGCACCCCGAACTGCGGGAAGGCGTCGGGCACTTCGCCGGTATCCCGGTCGAGGCCGTCGACCCGCGGGTGCCGGCCGCCGACGAGCCCGCGGGCCCCGCCCCGGCCGCCTCACCCGCCGGCCCCGGCGACCCGCTCTGCCTGGTCTACACCTCCGGCTCCACCGGCACGCCCAAGGGCATCGCCCTGCCGCACGCGGCGCTCGCCCAGTTCGCCCACTGGCAGCGCGAGCACTTCGGCATCCGGTCGGACAGCCGGATCGCCCAGTGGGCCCCGTTCACCTACGACGCCGCGTACACCGAGGTGTTCGCCGCGCTCTGCTCGGGCGCGGTGCTCTGCCTGCCGCCGCAGGGGCTGCGCCGCGACCCGCTCGCGGTGGCCGGGTGGCTGCGGGCCGAGCGGATCACCCAGATCCAGACCGTCCCGGCCTTCTTCCAACTGGTCACCGAGGCGCTGGACGCCACCGGATCGCACCTGCCGGACCTCGCCCACGTGCTGATGGCCGGCGAGGTGCTCCCGGTGGCCCTGGCCGCCGCCTGGGCGCACCGTCCCGACCGGCCGCGGCTGCACAACCTCTACGGGCCCACCGAGTGCGTGCTGGCGACGCACCGCGAGCTGGCGCCGGGCGAGGAGTTCCCGGCCGGGGTACCGATCGGCAGCCCGATCCCGGGCCGCGAGGCGGTGGTCCTGGACCGCCGGGGCCGGCTCTGCCCGGTCGGCGTGGTCGGCGAGATCCACCTGCGCAGCGACTTCCTGGCCGGCTCGTACCACCGCAGGCCCGAGGAGAGCGCCCGGGCGTACGTCGCCGACCCCTGGCAGGCCGGGGGCCGGCTGTACCGCACCGGGGACCTGGGCCGCCGCCTCCCGGACGGCGAGCTGGCGTTCGTCGGCCGGATCGGCAGCCAGCTGAAGATCCGCGGCAACCGGATCGAGCTGGAGGAGATCGAGGCGCTGCTGGAGCTGCACCCCGGGGTCCGCGAAGCGGCCGCCGCCGCGCACGGCCAGGGCGGGGCCCGCCGACTGGTCGGCTACGCGGTCGCGGCGCCCGGGGTCACCGGCGCCGAGCTGCGGGCGCACCTGGCCGAGCGGCTCCCGGCGGCGGTCGTGCCGGACACCGTGCTGCTGCTGGACGCGCTGCCCAGGACGCGCACCAACAAGCGGGACCGGGCCCGGCTGCCGCTGCCCGGGGCCGCCGCCCGGCCCGCCGACGCCGCCCCGCTGGCCGGGGTCGAGCAGCTCGTCGCCGACGCCTGGCGCCAGTTGCTGGGCGGCGGCCCGGTCGGCCGGCACACCAACTTCTTCGAGGCCGGCGGCGACTCGCTGCTGGCCGCCCGGCTCCAGCTGGAGCTGGCCCGCCGCCTGGAGCGGCCGGTCCGGCTGGTGGACGTCTTCGGGCGGCCCACCATCGCCGAGTTCGCGGCCGGCCTCACCGAGGGCGCCGCCCCGGACGGCCGGGCCGCCGCCGAGACCGCCGAGCCGCGCGGCGAACGCCGCCAGAGCGCCGTCCGGGCCCGCGCCAGGGCCCGCCGCGAGGCCCGGGACCGGGCCGAGGGCCCGGCCGCCGACCAGCACACACCGGCCGGGCCGACGACCCGGACCGCACCGACAGGGAGGGACTGACATGGACGTTCAGGGCGTGATGACGGAGCTGCACGGCATCCTCGGCACCGAGGGGCTGGAGCGGGTCGAGGAGTGCCTGCGCATCCTCACCGGCGAACAGGCCCCGGAGTACCTGCACGACGACCAGGAGCCGACCCGGCTGTTCTTCCCCGGGATCAGCGCCCTGCCCTGGCACGACACCGCCGAACTGCCCTGGGTGGCCCGGATGGAGGAGGCGTACGACCGGATCAAGGCCGAGTTCCTGGAGCTGCGCGCCGAGCAGGCCCGCTTCGCCCCGTACGAGGACCTGTACACCAAGGAGCTCGGCTGGCAGGGCTGGGACACCTACCAGCTGTACCGCAACGGCAGCTGGCGCGACGAGGTCCTGGAGCGCTGCCCCGAGACCCACGCCGCCGTCTCGGCGAGCCCGCACGGGCCGCGCGACGGCATGTTCACCATCCTCAACCCCGGCGTGCACATCACCCCGCACACCGGCGGCGTGAACCTGCTGCTGACCGCGCACCTGCCGCTGATCGTGCCGCCCGGCTGCGCCATCAAGGTCGGCGACGACGAGCGGGGCTGGGAGGAGGGCAAGGTGATCCTCTTCGACGACAGCTTCATCCACGAGGCCTGGAACAAGGGCACCCAGCAGCGCGCCGTCCTGCTCTGGGACGTCTGGCACCCGGAGCTGACGCCCGTCGAGGTCCGGGCCCTGGAGTTCCTGATGCCCCGTTTCCAGCGCTACCTCATGGCGGTCTGAGCCGCACGGCGGCCCTGAACCCCATGGCGGTCTGAGCCCCGGCCGCGTACCCGGTCCTGCCCGCCCCGCCGCGCGCGGAGCCCACCTCACCCACGGAGAACACCTTGAACGCACAGCCGGTCATTCCCGACGAGGCCGAGACCGACGGCCGGGTCGCCGTCGTCGGCCTCTCGGGCCGCTTCCCCGGAGCCGATTCCGTCGACGCGCTGTGGGAGCTGCTGGCCTCCGGCACCGAGGCGATCAGCCGGTTCGGCCCCGAGGAGCTGCGGGCCGCCGGGGTGCCGGACGGCGAGGCCGGCAAGCCCGGGTACGTGGCCGCCAAGGGCGTGCTGGCGGATGTCGCCGGCTTCGACTCCCAGCTGTTCGGCTACAACGCGCTGGAGGCCTCGGTCATCGACCCGCAGCAGCGGATCTTCCTCGAATGCGCCTGGGAGGCGCTGGAGGACGCCGGCTGCGACCCCGACCGGGCGCGCGGGCCGATCGCGGTCTACGCCGGGTCGCTGCTGAGCACCTACCTGATCCACAACCTGCTGCCGCGCACCGACCTGCGGGACTCCCTCGGCGTGCCGATGCTCTTCCAGGGCAACCAGCCCGACCAGCTGGCCCCCCGCGCCGCGTACAAGCTCAACCTGCGCGGCCCGGCGGTCAGCGTGCAGACCGCCTGCTCGACCTCGCTGGTCGCGGTGCACCTCGCGGTGCAGAGCCTGCTGTCCGAGGAGTGCGACCTCGCGCTCGCCGGCGGCGTCACCGTCACCGTGCCGCACCGCTCCGGCTACCTGCCGGTGCCCGGCGGCATCGAGTCCCCGGACGGGCACTGCCGGCCCTTCGGCGCCGAGGCGGCCGGCACGGTCTTCGGCAACGGCGCGGGCGTCGTGGTGCTCAAGCGCCTCGCCGACGCGCTCGCCGACGGCGACCGGGTGCACGCCGTCATCCTCGGCTCGGCCGTCAACAACGACGGCGCGAACAAGGCGGGTTACACCGCCCCGGGGGTCGCCGGCCAGACCGCCGTGATCCGCGAGGCGCTGTCCGTCGCGGGCGTCGCCCCGGACAGCATCGGCTACGTCGAGGCGCACGGCACCGGCACCCCGATCGGCGACCCGATCGAGGTCGAGGCGCTCACCGCCGCCTTCCGCGCCGAGCAGGACGCCGACGACAGGTCCGCCACCGGCTGGTGCGGCCTGGGCTCGGTCAAGTCCAACCTCGGCCACCTGGACACCGCCGCCGGCGTCACCGGCCTGATCAAGGCCATCCTGACGGTGCGCGGCGGCCGGATCCCGGCGAGCCTGCACGCCGAAGCCGTCAACCCCGAACTCGGCCTCGCCGACAGCCCGTTCTTCGTCCCGGCCGGCCTCACCGACTGGCCGGTCGCCGACGGCCCGCGCCGGGCCGCCGTCAGCGCCTTCGGCATCGGCGGCACCAACGCGCACGTGATCCTGGAGCAGGCCCCCGAGCCGGCCCCGCGCGAGGCCGCCGCACCGGGCGCCGTCCCCGTCGCCCTGCCGCTGTCGGCCCGCACCGCCGCCGCGCTGGACGCCGCCGCCGAGCGGCTCGCCGACGACCTCGCCGCCCACCCGGACCGCCCGCTGGCCGACGTCGCCCGCACCCTGCGCACCGGCCGCCGCCAGCTGGTCCAGCGCCGCGTCGTGGTCGCGGACGACACCGCCGCCGCCGTGGCCGCGCTGCGCGGCGCCGGCCGCCGGGAGTCGGTCCGGGCCCGCGCCGGGCAGGGCGCCGCCCCCGTCGCCTTCCTGCTGCCCGGCCAGGGCGCGCAGTACCCGGGCATGGCCCTGGGCCTGCACCGGGCGCACCCGGTCTTCCGGGCCGCCCTGGACGAGGCCGCCGACCTGCTGCGCCCGCACCTGGGCCTCGACCTGGTCGAGCTGCTGCGCGGCGGCGACGCCGACCTGCTGCGCCGCAGCTCCGTCACCCAGCCCGCCGTGCTGGCGGTCGGCCACGCCACGGCCGCGCTGTGGCGGCACTGGGGCGTGCGCCCGGCGGCGCTGCTGGGCCACAGCCTCGGCGAGTACACCGCGGCGCTGCTCTCCGGCGTCCTCGACCTGCCCGAGGCGCTCGCCCTGGTCGCCGCCCGCGGCCGGCTGATGGAGCAGACCGCGCCCGGCGCGATGCTGGCCGTCCCGCTGGACGAGGCGGCCGCGGCCGACCTCGCCGCCGCGCACGGCCTGGACCTCGCCGCCGTCAACGGACCGGGCGCCTCGGTGCTGTCCGGCAGCGCCGAGGCCGTCGAGCGGGCCGCCGCCGAGCTGGGCGAGCGGGGCCTGCGCGCCCTGCGCCTGCCGGTGGAGCGGGCGTTCCACAGCGCCCTGTGCGCGCCCGCCGCCGAGCAGTTCGCGGCCGAGCTCGCCAAGGTCACGCTGCACGAGCCCACCGTGCCGTTCCTGTCCAACCTCACCGGTGACTGGATCACCCCGGAGCAGGCCACCGACCCCGGTTACTGGGTGCGCCAGATGCTCGCCCCGGTGCGCTTCCACGACGGGCTCACCCGCCTGGCGGCGCTCGACGAGCGGATGGTGCTGGTGGAGACCGGCCCCGGCAGCGTGCTGACCGACCTGGCCCGCGCGGCCGCTGAGGGCACCGCCGGGCCGCGGCTCGCCCTGCCGCCGCTGCCCACCCGCGGGCGGCGCGGCGCCGAGGACGAGCCCGGCAGCGCCGTCCTCGCGCTCGGCAGCCTGTGGGCGCACGGCGCCGCCGTGGACTGGGAGCCCGTCGACGCCGACGCCCGCCCCGCCGACCTGCCCGGCTACCCGTTCGAGCGGCTCCCGCACTGGATCGAGCCCGCCGTCCCCGGCCGGGCGCCCGCCACCGCGCTGCCCGCCGCGGACCTCGACGCCGTCCACGCGACCGTCGACTGGCGCCCGCTCGGCGAGAGCGCCGGGGACGACCCGCTGGCCGGCCGCCGCCAGACCTGGCTGGTCCTGCTGGACCGGGCCGCCGCCGCCCAGCCCCTGGTCGAGCTGCTGACCGCGCGCGGCCAGATCGTCACCACCGTCCAGCCCGGCCCGGCCTACCGCCGGGTGCGCCGCGGCGTCTACGAGCTCGACCCCTCCGACCCGGCCCAGTACGCGAAGCTGCTGGCCGACCTGCGCGGCCTGGTCCGCACGCCCACCGCCGTCCTGTACGCCTGGGGCCTGGACGAGACGCCGGACGAGACCGCCGGCTACTTCGGCCTGGTCCACCTCGCCCGGGCGATGTCCGCCGAGAGCGTGCTGAACGAGGTCCGGCTCGGCGTCGTGACCGCCGGGGCCTTCCCGGCCGCCCCCGGCGAGCAGCCCCGGCCCGCCGCGGCCCTGCTCAGCGGCCCGGTCCAGGTGCTCGGCGAGGAGTACCGCAACCTGCGCTGCACCCAGGTCGACCTCGCCGTCGGCGCCGCGCTCGACGAGGCCGCCGCCGACGCGGTGGTGCGCGCCGTGCTCACCGGCCCGGCCCGGCTGCTCGCCCTGCGCGAGGGCGCCCTGCTCACCCGCACGGTCGAGCCCGCCGAGCGCCCCGTCCCGACCGCCCCGGCCCGGGTGCGGGCCGGCAGCACCTGGCTGCTCACCGGCGGCCTCGGCGGGATCGGCCTGACCCTCGCCCGGGCCCTGGCCCGGGCCGGCGCCGCCCGGCTCGTCCTGCTCGGCCGCGGCGCCGCCGACGAGGCCGTGCTCGCCACAGTGCGCGAGAGCGGCGCCGAGGTGCTGGCCGTCCAGGCCGACGTCACCGACGCCGAATCGCTGGACCGGGCGCTGGAACAGGCCCGTTCGGCCTTCGGCCGGATCGACGGCGTCGTCCACGCGGCCGGCGTGCCCGGCGGCGGCTCCATCGAGCTGCGCTCCGACGACAGCATGCGCACGGTCCTCGCCCCGAAGACCGCCGGCCTGCGCCACCTGCTCGCCGCGCTGCGGCCCGGGGAGGCCGAGGTGCTGGTGCTCTGCTCCTCGCTCGCCACCCTGATCCCGACCTACGGCCAGGCCGACTACGCGGCCGCCAACGCCTACCTCGCCGCCGTCGCGGAGGCCGAGGCCGCGCGCGGCGAGCGCCACGCGGTGGCCGTCGACTGGGACATGTGGGCCGGCGTCGGCATGGCCAGCCGGGCCGAGGTCCCCGAGGCCCTGCGGGCCTTCCAGGCCGACATGCTGGCCGGCGCGCTCACCCCCGAGCAGGGCGCCCGCGCCTTCGCCGCCCTGCTGGAGGGCCCGCCCGGACGGGCCGTGGTGGCCCGGGCCGGCGCCGCGATCGCGGACGGCACGCTGCGCACCTCCGCCGCCCCGGCCGCCGAGGCCCCCCGGACGGCGGCCCTGCCCCGCCCCGAGCTCGCCACGCCGTACACCGCCCCGGCCACCCCGACCGAGGAGCGCCTGGCCGAGATCTACGCCGAACTGCTCGGCCTCGACCGGGTCGGGGTGGACGACGACTTCCTGGAGCTCGGCGGGCACTCGCTGCTGGCCGCCCAGATCGCGGCCCGGCTGCGGGCCGAGTTCGAGGTCGACGTCCCCGCCCGGGTCTTCTTCGAGGGCGGCCGCGTCGCCGACCTCGCCACCGAGATCGAAGACCGCATCCTCGCCGACCTGGAGAACCAGTGACCAACCCCGCAGGCCGCCGCGAGGACCGCCTCGCCCGGCTCACCCCCGAGCAGCGCGCCGCCTTCGAGGCGCGCGCCCGGGGCCGCGCAGGCACCACCCCGGCCGCCACGGCCGGCCCCGCCGCCACCGCCCCCGCCGTGCCGCCGCGCGACCCGGCGCTGCCGGCGCCGCTGTCCTTCGGCCAGGAGCGGCTCTGGTTCCTGGAGCAGCTCACCCCCGGGCTCGGGGTGTTCAACGAGTACGTGGGCCTGCGCCTGAGCGGCCCGCTGGACGTCGCCGCGCTGGAGGCCGCGCTGGACGGCCTGGTGGAGCGGCACGAGGCGCTGCGCACCGTCATCGCCGCCGGCCAGGACGGCCCGGTGCAGCGGGTGCTGGAGCGCACCGCCCCGGTGCTGCGGGTGGTCGAGCCGGCCGGCGGCGAGGCCGGCTGGAGCGAGGCCGAGGAGCGCGCGCTGGCCGAGCGAGAGGCGGCCCTGCCGTTCGACCTGGAGCACGGCCCGCTGCTGCGCGCCCTGCTGATCCGCTCCGCGCCCGAGCGCGCCCTGCTGGTCGTGGTCAACCACCACCTGGTCGGCGACGCCTGGTCCCGCGCGGTGCTCGTGGAGGAGCTCTGCGCCCGCTACCGGGCCTTCCGCGAGGGCGGCCCGGCCCCCGAGCCGCTCGCCGTGCAGTACGCCGACTGGGCGCAGTGGCAGCGCCGCGAACTCACCGACACCGCGCTGGCCGAGCCGCTCGGCTACTGGCGCGAGCGGCTGGAGGGCGCCCCGCACGTCCTGGAGCTGACCACCGACCGGCCCCGGCCGGCCGTGCCCGGCCACCGGGGCGGCCGGGTGCACTTCACCCTGGACGCCGCCACCACCGAGGCCGTGGAGGGCGCGGCCCGGGCGGCCCGGGCCACCCCGTTCATGGTCACGCTGGCCGCCTGGCAAGCCGTCCTGATGCGCCACTCCGGCCAGCAGGACGTCGTGGTCGGCGTGCCCACCGCGGGCCGCGACCGGCCCGAACTCGCCGGGCTCGTCGGCATGTTCGTCAACAGCCTGGTGCTGCGCTCGGACCTCTCCGGCGACCCGACCTTCGGCGAACTGCTCGGCCGGGTGCGGGAGACCTCGCTCGGCGCGCTGGCCCACGCCCAGGTGCCCTTCGAGCGCCTGGTCCGCGAGCTGCGCCCGGACCGCGACCTCAGCCACGCCCCGCTCTACCAGGTGCAGTTCGGCTACCGCAACGTCCCCGCCCCCGACATCGCCCTGCCCGGCGTCACGGTCGAGCTGGTCGAGCTGGACAACGGCCTGTGTCGCACCGACCTGAGCCTGGAACTCGCCCGTGACGGCGAACTCACGGCAGGCGTCTGCGAGTTCAGCGGCGACCTGTTCGACGACGACACCGTGCGCACGCTGACCGAGGCGCTTCAGCGGGTGCTGGCCCGCGGCGCCGCCGACCCCGGACTGCGGCTCTCCGAACTGCTCGCGCTCACCCCCGTCGAGCAGGCCCTGCTGGCCTCGGCCGGCGACGGCCCGGCGCTGCCCGCGGACGCGCCGGACGTCGTGACGGCCTTCGCCGAGGCCGTGCGCACCCGCCCGGACGCCGAGGCCGTGCTGCCCGGCGGCCGCCCGGAGCTGGCCCTCACCTTCGCCCGACTGGACGCCCGGGTCGACGAGTTGCTCGCCCGCCTCCAGGCCGCCGGGGTGCGCCCCGGCGACCGGGTCGGCCTGTGCCTGCGCCGCGGCACCGACCTGCCCGCCGCCATGCTCGCCGTGCTCCGGGCCGGCGCCGCCTACCTGCCGCTCGACCCGGACTACCCGGCGGCCCGGCTGCGCCACGTGGTCGAGGACGCCGAGCCCGCCGTGGTCGTGGTGCACGCCGCGACCCGGGACGCCGCGCCCGCCGGCGCCCCGCTGCTCGACCTCGACGCCCCGGCCGAGTCCGCCGGACCCGCGCCCACAGCCGCACCCGTGGATCCGGACTCCCCCGCGTACGTCATCCACACCTCCGGCTCGACCGGCCGCCCCAAGGGCGTCGTCGTGCTGCGCCGCAACCTCACCGCCTTCCTGGCGGCGATGGACCGCGTGCTGGCGGACGACGGGGAGCCCGCCACCTGGCTGGCCGTCACCAGCGTCTCCTTCGACATCTCCGTCCTGGAACTGCTCTGGACGCTCAGCCGGGGCCACCGCGTCGTGGTCAACCCCGACCCCGGCACGGCGGCCCCCACCCCGGCCGCACCGGCCTCGCAGGACGCCCCGGCCGTCCCCGAGTTCAGCCTCTTCTACTTCGCCAGCGACACCGCCGGCGCCGAGCCCGGCCCCGACCAGTACCGGCTGCTGCTGGACGGCGCCCGCTTCGCCGACACCAACGGCTTCTCCGCCGTCTGGCTGCCCGAGCGGCACTTCCACGCCTTCGGCGGGCCGTTCCCGGCCCCCTCGGTGCTGGCCGCCGCGATCGCCCAGGCCACCCAGCGGATCGGGATCCGGGCCGGCAGCGTGGTGCTGCCGCTGCACCACCCCGTCCGGGTCGCCGAGGAGTGGTCGGTCGTCGACAACCTGTCCGGCGGGCGGGTCGGGCTCTCCTTCGCCTCGGGCTGGCACGCGGACGACTTCGTCCTCGCCAAGGACGCCTACCAGGACCGCCAGGCGCTCACCGTCAGCGGGATCGAGCAGGTGCGCCGGCTGTGGCGCGGCGAGCGGCTCCCCTTCGAGGGGCCCGGCGGCCGCACCGTCGACGTCCAGGTGCTGCCCCGCCCCGTCCAGGCCGAGCTGCCGTACTGGCTCACCTCCTCGGGCAACCCCGAGACCTGCCGGACGGCCGGCCGGGTCGGCGCCCGGCTGCTGACCCACCTGCTGGGCCAGAGCGTCGAGGAACTCGGCGAGAAGATCGCCCTCTACCGGGAGGCCTGGCACGAGGCCGGCCACCCGGGCGAGCCGCACGTGACCCTGATGCTGCACAGCTACGTCGGCGCGGACGCCGCCGACGTCCGGGCGCACGCCTGGCAGCCGTTCCGCGACTACCTGCGCAGCTCGGTCGGCCTGATCGAGAACCTGGCCCGCGGCCTCGGCATGGACGTGCGCAGCAACGACTTCACCGCGGAGGACCAGGAGGCCCTGCTCGACCACGCCTGCGCCCGCTACCTGGGCCACGGCTCGCTGATCGGCACCGCCGAGGAGTGCCTGCCGCTGGTGCACCGGCTGGCCGCGGCCGGCGTGGACGAGATCGGCTGCCTGGTCGACTTCGGCGTCGACACCGACGTCGCGCTGGCCGCCCTGCCCCGGCTGGCCGAGCTGCGCCGCACCGCGGCCGCCGCACCGGCCGCCCTCGCGGTCGCGGCCGACACCGAGCTGACGGCGCTGGTGCGCGCCCACGGCGTCACCCACCTGCAGTGCACCCCCTCGCGGGCCCGCACCCTGCTCGACGAGGCCGACCCGCAGGCCCTGCGCGGCCTGCGGCAGCTGCTGCTCGGCGGCGAGGCCCTCGACGCCGAGCTGGTGCGCCGGCTGGCCGAGCACCTCGGCGGCCCGATCCGCAACATGTACGGGCCGACCGAGACGACCGTCTGGTCCACCACCGCCGTGGTCGACCCGGCCGAGGGCCTGGTCACCATCGGCGGCCCGATCGCCGGCACCACCGTGCGCGTCCTCGACCCGTACGGGCGGCGGGTGCCCGTCGGCGTGCCGGGCGAACTCCTGATCGGCGGCGCCGGG
Source organism: Kitasatospora sp. NPDC088160 (assembly GCF_044741445.1). Lineage (NCBI taxonomy): Bacteria > Bacillati > Actinomycetota > Actinomycetes > Kitasatosporales > Streptomycetaceae > Kitasatospora > Kitasatospora sp. NPDC088160. Next base: position 74,977 of record NZ_JBIUSS010000006.1, read on the forward strand.
GTGACGGCCGGCTACCTCGGGCTGCCCCGGCTCACCGACGAACGCTTCGTCGCCGACCCCGAGGCGACCGACCCCGCCTCGGCAAGCCCCGGGTCGGCCGGCTCCGAGTCGGCCGGCCCGGGCTCGGCCGACCCCGCCGCCCGGCTGTACCGCACCGGCGACCTCGTCCGCACCCTGCCCGACGGCCGCCTCCAGTACCTCTCGCGCAACGACCACCAGGTCAAGATCCGCGGCTTCCGGATCGAGACCGGCGAGGTCGAGGCCGCGCTCACCGCGCTGCCCGGCATCCGCCAGTGCGTGGTCACCGCCTACGGCCTGGGCACCGCCCGGGCCGCGCTGGCCGCCTACCTGGTGCCCGAGGACCCGGCCGCGCCGCCCGCCCCGGCCGAGCTGCGGGCCGCCCTGGCCGGGCAGCTGCCGGGCTTCCTGATCCCGTCCCGGTTCATCCCGCTCGACGCGCTGCCGCTCACCGGCAACGGCAAGGTCGACCGCGCGGCGCTGCCCGCCCCCGAGACCGTCCCCGCCGCCGGCCGCGACCGCACCGCGCCCGCCACGCCGACCGAGGAGCGGATCGCCGCGATCTGGCGCGAGGCCCTGACGCTCGACGAGGTCGGCACCGAGGAGGACTTCTTCGAGCTCGGCGGCCACTCCCTGCTGGCCGCCCGCATGGTCGCCGGGATCCGCCGCGACCTGGACGTCCAGCTGCCGCTGCGCACCCTGTTCGACTCGCCGACCGTCGCCGCCCTCGCCCGGGCCGTGGACGCGCTGGGCGCCGACGGGGCCACCGCGGCGCCCGCCCAACCGGTCGAGCTGCTGCCCGACCCGGCCCACCGCCACGAGCCCTTCCCGCTGACGGACGTGCAGCGCGCGTACTGGATCGGCCGCAGCGGCGCCGTCGGCGGCGACGTCGCCTGCCACCTCTACCTCGAAGTGGACGTCGCCGACGTCGACCCGCTGCGCCTCCAGGACGCCTGGCAGGCCCTGGTGCGGCGGCACGACGCGCTGCGCCTGGTCTTCGCCGAGGACGGCACCCAGCGCATCCTGCCCGAGGTGCCCGCGTACCAGCTGGCCGTCGAGGACCTGCGCGGGCTGCCGGAGCCCGAGCGGGCCGCCGCCCTCGCCGGGACCCGCGCCCGGATGTCGCACCAGGTGCTGCCCGCCGACACCTGGCCGCTGTTCGAGCTGCACGCCAGCCGGACCGAGGGCACCGACGCCCGGCTGCACCTGAGCATCGACACCCTGATCGCCGACGGCGGCAGCGTGCAGATCCTGCTGCGCGAGCTGCTGGCGATCTACCAGGGCTCGCTCGACCCGCGCCCGATGGAGCTCTCGTTCCGCGACTACGTGCTGGCCGAGCGGACCCGCCGCGAGGGCCCCGCGCTGCAGCGCGACCTCGACTACTGGCACGGCCGCCTGGAGACCCTGCCGCCCGCCCCCGCGCTGCCGCTGGCGCGGCGTCCCGAGGAGCTGACGCAGACCAGGTTCCACCGCCGCGAGGCGCACCTGCCCGCCGAGCTGTGGGAGCGGCTGAAGAGCCGGGCCGCCGCCGGCCGGGTCACGCCCTCGGCGCTCGCCCTGGCCGCCTACGCCACCGTGCTCGGCACCTGGGCGGCGGCCGACCGCTTCACCCTCAACCTGACGCTGTTCAACCGCGTCGGCGACCACCCCGACCTGGCCGCCATGGTCGGCGACTTCACCGCGCTCAGCCTCTTCGAGGTGGACGGCGCGACCGCCGGCTCCTTCGCCGAGCGGGCCCGCCGGCTCCAGGACCGGCTCTGGGAGGACCTGGACCACCAGCTGGTCAGCGGCGTGCGGGTCGGCGGCGACCTGGCCCGCCGACGCGGGGTGGCCGACGCCGCCATGCCGGTCGTCTTCACCAGCGAGCTCGGCGCCGGCGAGGTCGGCGGCAGCCGGGTGCTGCGGGAGCTCGGCGCCAAGGTCGCCCACACCATCACCCAGACCCCCCAGGTCTGGCTGGACCACCAGATCTCCGAGGACGAGGGCCGGCTGCGGCTGACCTGGGACGCCGTCGAGGAGCTCTTCCCCGAGGACCTGCTCGACGCGATGTTCGAGGCCTACACCGGCCTGCTCACCGCCCTCGCCGAGCGGCCCGACGCCTGGACGGACCCGTACCTGGCCGCCCTGCCCGCCGCCCACGCCGAGGCCTACCGCGCGCTCAACGCCACGGACGGCCCGCGGCCCGACGGTCTGCTGCACGAGCCGTTCCTCGCCCAGGCGCGCACCGCCCCCGAGCGGACCGCCGTGGTCTCCGCCACCGGCACCGTGACCTACGGCGAGCTGGAGCGCGCCTCCGCCGCCGTGGCCCACGCGCTGCGCGGGGCCGGCGTCGGCCCCGGCGACCTGGTCGGCGTGCGCGCCGACCGGGGCTGGGAGCAGGTCGCGGCCGCGATCGGCGTGATCCGGGCCGGCGGCGCCTACCTGCCGCTGGACGCCGGACTGCCGGCCGCCCGCGTCGCCCGCTCGCTCGAACACGCCGGCGCCACCGCGCTGCTCGCCCGGGAGTCCTGGGACGCGGCCGGCGCGGTGCCGGCCGGGGTCACCCTGCTGGGCTTCGAACAGGCGCTGGCCGCCCCGGCCGACGCCGAGCCGGCCCCGGCGCCCACCACCCCGGCGGACCTCGCGTACGTCATCTACACCTCGGGCTCCACCGGTGACCCCAAGGGCGTGATGATCGACCACCGCGGCGCGCTCAACACCGTGGTGGACGTCAACGACCGGTTCCGGGTCGGCCCCGCCGACCGCGTCCTCGGCCTCTCCTCGCTCGGCTTCGACCTCTCGGTCTACGACCTGTTCGGCACCCTCGCCGCCGGCGCCGCGCTGGTGCTGGTCGGGCCCGGGGAGGAGCGCGACCCCGCGCGCTGGTCCCGGCTGGTCGCCGAGCACGGCGTCACCGTCTGGAACTCCGTCCCCGCGCTGATGGAGATGCTGCTCGCGTACGCCGGCGGCAACCCGGCCGCCGACCTGGAGTCGCTGCGCCTGGTCATGCTCAGCGGCGACTGGATCCCCGTCGGCATGCCCGACCACGTCCGCGCGCTGTCGCCCAAGGCCGAGGTGATCAGCCTGGGCGGCGCCACCGAGGCGTCGATCTGGTCCGTGCTGCACCCGATCGGCGCGGTCGAGCCGGGCCGCCCGAGCATCCCGTACGGGCGGCCGATGCGGAACCAGGGCATGGTCGTCCTGGACGAGGCCTTCCGGCCGCGCCCGGTCGGCGTCGCCGGCGCCCTGTTCATCACCGGCGTGGGCCTGGCCGTCGGGTACCGCAACGCCCCCGAGCTCACCGCCCGGGCGTTCCCGACCCACCCGGTCACCGGGGAGCGCCTGTACCGCACCGGCGACCTGGCCAGGCTGCTGCCCGACGGCGAGCTGGAGTTCCTCGGCCGGGAGGACTGCCAGGTCAAGGTGCGCGGCATGCGCATCGAGCTGGGCGAGATCGAATCGGCGCTGGTCCGGATGGACGGCGTCCGGGAGGCGGCGGCGCTGGTCGAGGGCAACGGGCTCGGCGCCCGGCTCGCGGCCTTCGTGGTCCGCGAGGCCGCCCGGCCGCAGCCCGCCGCCCCCGCTCCCGCGGCGGCCCCGGCCCTGGACGCCGAGCGGGTCCGCCGGCTGGAGGCGCGCCTGCGCCAGCCCGGCCGCCGCGCCGACCTGGCGGGCCGTGAGGTCCTGCCCTTCGCCCTGCCGACCGACACCCTGGACCTGCGCCGGGCCGCCGCCCTGCGCGGCGCCGCCACCGGGTTCGCCGACGCCCCCGTGCGGCTGGCCGACCTGCACGCGCTGCTGACCGTGCTCGCCCGCCAGGACGAGGACGGCGTGCCCCGGTACGCCTACGGCTCGGCCGGCGGCCTGTACCCGGTGCAGACCTACCTGGCCGTCGCCCCCGGCAGGGTGGCGGGCCTGCCGGCCGGCACCTACTACGTCGACCCGGCCGGGCCGGCGCTGGTCGCCCTCGACGGAGCACCGGGCTCGGCCCGGGCGCTGGACCGGGCGCTCTACAGCGAGGCCAACGGGCCGCTGCTCGACCAGGCCGGCTTCGCCGTCTTCCTGGTCTCCCGGACCGCCGCGATCGCCCCGGTGTACGGCGAACTCGCCGACCGCTTCTGCCTGTTGGAGGCCGGGGCGATGGCGCAGCTGCTGCGCCACCGCGCCGCCGACTGCGCGGTGGCGCTCTGCCCGATCGGCGACGTCTTCCCGGATCCGCTGCGCGAGGCGCTGCGGCTGGAGGAGGGCCAGCGCGTGCTGCACACGCTCGTCGGCGGCCGACCGCTGAACGCGTCCGCCGAGGAGCCCGGCTCCGGCACCGACTGGACGGCCGCGCTGCGCGACGCGCTCGCCGAGCGGCTGCCCGGCTACATGGTTCCGCAGCGGGTGCGGGCGGTCGAGGCGCTGCCGCTGTCCGCCAACGGCAAGGTCGACCGGGCGGCGCTCGCCCGGCTGGGCGCCGCGGTGCCCGCCCCCGCCGTCGTCTCCGCCGTCCCCGTCGCCCCCGCCCTCGCGGCGGCCCCGGCTTCACCGGTGGCGCGAGCGGCGGCGCACGGGCCGAGCGCGCTCGGCGCGATGGAGCGGCTCACCGAGCTGTGGCGGGAGGTGATGGACGGGGCGGAGGTCGGCGTCGACACCAACTTCTTCGAGGCCGGCGCCAACTCCATCCACCTGGTCCGGGTCCAGCGGCGGATCGCCGAGGACTTCGGGCAGGAGCTCTCGGTGGTCGAGATGTTCGACCGGCCGACCATCCGTCACCTGGCCGAGCTGCTGGACCGGCCGGCCGGCGCCCCGGCGCCGCAGGCGGTACCGGCTGCATCGGCACCCGAGCCCGCCTCGGACACGGCCGGACCCGACACCGCTGGACCCGACACCGCCGCATCCGACACCGCGCAGCCCGCCGGCGGCGACCGCCGGCAGCACCACGAACGGCGCCGCGCCGCCCGCCGAGGCGGCTCCGGCACCGGCCCGACCGGCTGACCCCGACGGCCGGCGGCCGACACCCCGCACCCCGTGCCGGGTGTCGGCCGCCGGACCCCCGCGAGCCGCGTCGCATCACCACCCATGAGGAGAAAGCCCGATGACCACCCACGCCCCTGGGGGCCCGGCCGCCGCACCGCCGGACCTGCCGGACGCGATCGCCGTGACCGGCCTCGCCTGCCGGTTCCCCGGAGCTCCCGACGCCGGGGCCTTCTGGGCCAACCTGGTCGCGGGCCGCGAGAGCGTCACCTTCCGGAGCCCCGAGGAGCTGGCGGCCCTGGGCGTCCCCGCCGAACGGCTGGCCGACCCCCGGTTCGTCGGGGCGGGCGGCGTGCTGGAGGGCCTCGCGGAGTTCGACGCCGAGTACTTCGGCATCCCGCCCCGCGACGCCGAGCTGATGGACCCCCAGCACCGGCTGTTCCTGCAGTGCGCGGTCACCGCGCTGGAGGACGCCGGGCAGCTGACCGACGGCGTCGAGGGCGGCGTGGGCGTCTACGCCTCGGCCGGCTTCAACTCCTACCTGACGCACCACCTGCTGCCCAACGCGGCCCACCTGGCCGACCGGGCCGACGTCCAGTGGCTGGCCGCCGGGGACAAGGACTACCTCGCCACCCAGACCTCCTACCGGCTGGGCCTGACCGGCCCGAGCCTGAGCGTGCAGAGCGCCTGCTCCTCCGCCCTGCTCGCGGTCCACCTGGCCGCCGAGGCGCTGCTCAGCGGCGAGTGCGACGTGGCGCTGGCCGGCGCCGTCTCCGCCGGGATCGGCCAGGGGCTCGGCTACCTGCACGCCGAGGGCGGCATCCTCTCCGCCGACGGGCACTGCCGCCCCTTCGACGCCGACGCGACCGGCACGGTCTTCGGCAGCGGCGTCGGCGTGGTGGTGCTGAAGCGGCTGGCCGACGCGGTCGCCGACGGCGACACCGTACGGGCCCTGCTGCTCGGCTCGGCGGTCAACAACGACGGGAACCGCAAGGTCGGCTTCACCGCGCCGAGCCTGGACGGACAGGTCCGGGTCGTCTCGGCGGCCCAGTCCGTGGCCGGGGTCACGCCCGGCGAGGTCTCCTGCATCGAGGCGCACGGCACCGGCACCGCGCTCGGCGACCGGATCGAACTCGCCGCGCTGGGGCGGGTGTTCGCGGACGCCCCGGACTCCCGCCGGGTGCTCGGCGCGGTCAAGTCGAACGTCGGCCACCTGGACACCTGCGCCGGGATGGCCGGGCTGATCAAGACGGTGCTCGCACTCCAGCACCGCACGCTGCTGCCGACCGTGCACTTCGAGAGCCCCAGCCCCGAACTGGCCCCGGGCCTGTTCCGGGTGCTGACCGAGGCCGAGCCGTGGTCCGGCCGCGACGGCGCCCGAATCGCGGGCGTCAGCTCCTTCGGCATCGGCGGCACCAACGCCCACCTGATCCTCCAGGACGCGCCGCCGCTGCCCGCCGCGCCCGCCGCCGAGCCCGCGCAGTGGGAGCTGCTGCCGCTGTCCGCCAGGAGCGAGCGGGCGCTCGACCGGGCCGCCGAGCGGATCGGCACGGCGCTGGCCGCCCCCGGTGCGCCCGGCGCGGGCGACGCCGCGTTCACCCTCCAGACCAGGCGGCGCCACCACCCGTGGCGGCGCGCCGTCCTGACCGGGCGTTCGGGCGAGGCGTCCCCCGCCGCCCAGGCCGTCCAGGCCGTCGGAACCGGTCGGAAGGTGGCCTTCCTCTACCCCGGGCAGGGGGCCGGCCACCCCGGCATGGCGGCCGAGCCGTACCGCGCCGAGCCGCTCTTCCGCGCCGCGCTCGACCGCTGCCTGGACGCCCTGCGGCCGTGGACCACGGCGCCGCTGCGCGAGCTGCTGCTCGACCCGGCCCACCCGGACCTGTTCGACCGGACCGAGACCGCCCAGCCGGCCCTGTTCGCGGTGGAGTACGCGCTCACCGCGTGGTGGACGGGGCTCGGCGTCCGGCCGGTCGCACTCGCCGGGCACAGCGTCGGCGAGTTCGCGGCCGCCTGCGCCGCCGGGGTCTTCGACCTGCCCGGCGCCGCCCGGCTGGTGGCCGAACGCGGCCGGCTGATGGGCACCATGGCGCCCGGCGCGATGCTCAGCGTCCCGCTGCCCGAGCCGGAGCTGCGCGCCCTGCTGGACGACCCGGCCGGGCCGGAGCTGGCCGCCGTCAACGCGCCCGACCGCTGCGTGGTGGCCGGCGCCCCCGAGGCGGTCGCGCGGCTCGCCGAGCGGCTGGCCGCGCGCGGTGTGGCCGCCCGGCAACTGGCCGTGCGGCACGCCTTCCACTCCCGGGACGCCGAACCGCTGCTGGAGGAGTTCGCCCGGCTGGTCGCCACCGTCCCGGTCCAGGCGCCCGCCGTGCCGCTCGTCTCCGGCCTGACCGGGCGTGAGCTCACCGCCGAGGAGGCCGCGTCACCGGAGTACTGGGCGCGCCAGCTGCGGCACACCGTCCGCTTCGCCGACGCGCTCGCCGCGCTGCCGGGCGACGGCCCGCTGCTGGAGCTCGGCCCCGGCCGGGGGCTGAGCGGCTTCGCCGTACGGACCCTGGGCGCCGGACGCCCCGCGCTGCCCACCCTCGGCGGCGCCGCGCCCGCCCCGGACCAGCCGCCGGCCCGGCTCACCGCGCTGGCCCGGCTGTGGGAGCGGGGCACCGAGGTCGACTGGTCCGCCCTCGGCGAGCGCGCCGGGCGCCGGCACGTCTCGCTGCCGGGCTACCCGTTCGAGCCCACCCGGCACTGGTTCGAGCCCACCGCCGCCGAACCCGCCGCCGTCACCGCCCAGGGCCCCGCCGGGCCCGCGCAGGTTTCCGACGGTGCGAGCGGCGTGGACGACTGGCTGCACGTCGTGTCCTGGACGCAGGCCCTGCCGCCGTCCGGCACCGGGCCGCTCCCGCCGTCGGTGCTCCTGCTCGCCGACGAGTCCGGCCTCGCCGAGGCCGTCGCCGGAGAGCTCGCCGCCGCCGGTGCCCAGGTCAGCCTGGTCCGCGCCGGGGCATCCACCGCGCTCACGCACGGCACCCCGTTCACGCTCGACGCCGACGACCCCGCCGCCTTCCCCGCGCTGGCCGCCGCCCTGGCCGCGCGCGGCACCGCGCCGGACGCCGTCCTCTCCTGCTGGGCCCTGGACACCCCGCCGCTGCGCTCGGCCACCCCGGGCGAGGCGGCCGACGGCGCGCTGCGCGCCCTCACCGTCCCGGTCCAGCTGGCCCGGGCCCTGGGCGAGGCGTTCCCCGGCCGGCCGCTGCGGATGCTGCTGGTCACCGACGCCGCCCACGGGGTGCACGGGCAGCCCGCCCGCACCCCGCAGGCCGCCGCCGGGCTGGGCGCGGTGCGGGTGCTGCCGCAGGAGCTGCCCGGCGTCACCGTCCAGGCCCTCGACCTGGACTGCCCGACCCGGGAACCCGAGGAACTGGCCCTGGCGGCGCAGACCGTGGTGGCGCAGCTGCGCGCCGGGCACGCTGCGGCGCCGCTGACCGCCGTCCGCGGCCGGGCGCACCTGGTGCCGGCCCCGGAGCGGCCCGTCCTCACCGACCCGGCCGGGCCGCAGCCCGCCGCGCCGTCCGGCGTGTGGCTGGTCACCGGCGGCCTGGGCGGGATCGGTCTGGCCGTGGCCGGCCACCTCGCCGAGGACGCCGACCGGACGCTCGTCCTGCTCACCCGCCGTGCCGTCCCCGACGGCGCCGGCTGGCGGAGCCTGCGCCCCGAGGACGCGGCGCCCGCCGCGAGCTGCCCGCCGGAGCTGGCCGAGGCCCTCGCCGGGCTGACCGCGCACGGCGCCCGGCTCTGCCTCGTCCAGGCGGACGTCACCGACGAGGCCGCGCTCGGCGCCGCGCTCGACCGGGTCCGGGCCGCGTACGGCCCGATCGCCGGGGTGGTCCACGCCGCCGGGGTGCCCGGCGGTGGCGTCACCGCCCTGCGCAGCGCCGGGGAGATGGCGCGGGTGCTCGCCCCCAAGGTGCTCGGCACCGTCCTGCTGGAGCGGCTGACGGCCGTGGACCGGCCGGTGCTGGTGCTCTGCTCCTCGGTGCTGGCGGTCACCGGCGCGGTCGGCCAGGCCGACTACACCGGCGCCAACGCCTTCCTGGACAGCTTCGCCGCCGGCTCCCGGGCCGCCGTGTCGATCGGCTGGGACCGCTGGTCGCAGACCGGCATGGCGCTGCGGTCCGGCCGGCGCGACTGGCTCGACGGCGGCGAGGTGCTCGACCACGCCCTGTTCGACGCCCGCCGGGCGGAGCCGGACGGGACGGTGGAGCTGCGGCTGCGCCGCACCGGGCAGAGCGCCTGGCCGGCCGAGGAGCACCGGATCGGCGACGTCCCGGTCCTGCCCGGCACCGCGCTGCTCGAACTCGCCGTCGCCGGGCACCGGTTGGCGGTCGGGGACGGGCCGGTCGAGCTGGACGCGGTCTTCACCCACCCGCTGCGGATGCCCGCCGACGCCCCGCCCGAGGTCACCCTGCGGCTGCGTCCGGCGCCCGACGGCGGGCACCTGTGGGAGGTGCGCTCCACCGCCGTGCCGTCCAGGCCGCACGCCCAGGGCCGGATCGCGCCGTACGGGGGCGACTCCCCCGAGCGCCTGGACCTCGACGGCCTCGCGGCCCGCTGCGCCCCGGTGCCGCAGGTCGCGGTGTCCGCCGCCGCCGGGGAGCGGCCCGGCGGCGCCAGCGGGCTGCGCACCGGGCCGCGCTGGGAGAGCGTCACCGAGGTCCGCGAGGACGGGCGCGGCGGGGCGATGCTGCGGCTGCGCCTGCCCGAGGCGTTCCACGGCGACCTGGCCGCGCACCCGCTGCACCCCGCGCTGCTGGACACCGCCACCGGCGCCGTCACCGCCCGCACCGGCAGCCACCTGCCGGTCGCCTACCGCCGCCTGGTGGTGCTCGGCCCGCTCGGCCCCGAGGCCGTGGTGCGGGTCGACCGCCGCTCCGGTGACGCCGGGGCGGGCGACACGCTGGTCGTCGACGTGGTCGTCGCCGGGCCGGACGGCGCTCCGGCCGTGCTCGTCGAGGGCTTCGTGCTGCGCCCGGCCCCGGCCGCCCCCGGCCCGGACGCGGGGCACGCCGCGGCCGCCGGGCCCGAGCAGGGCGGCATCCCGACCCGGGAGGGCCTGCTGGCCTTCGACCGGATCCTGGCCAACCGTCACCTCCCGCACGTGCTGGTCAGCCCCCGCGCGGCCGGGCCGGCCACGCCCGTCCCGACCGCATCGCAGGCCGCGCCGGAGGCCGCCCTGGCGTCCGCACCGGCGACCGGCCCCGAGGGGCTGGAGGAGCAGATCGCCGCGGTCTGGTCCCGGTTGCTGGGCGTCCCCCGGATCGGCCCCGAGGACAGCATCTTCGAACTCGGCGGCGACTCCCTGCTGATCGTCCAGATCACCGCCGAACTCCAGCGGCAGGGCCTGACCGTCTCCCCCGGCGACCTCTTCGCCCACCCCACCGTCGGACAGCTCGCCGCCCGGCTGCGCGCGGACCGCACGCCCGCCGCCGCCCCGGCGTCCGACACCCCCGCCCCGCCCACCGCTCCCACCGAGCCCGATCCGGCCCCCGCGAAGGGGGCGGGCGAGGCGTTCTCGGACGCGGACCTCAGCGAAGACGACCTGGCCCGGGTATTCGCCCTGTTCCGGTCAGGAGAGGACACCAAGTGAACGACATCGAGGACATCTACCCGCTCTCGCCGACCCAGGAGGGGATGCTCTTCCACAGCACCACCTCCCCCGAGCACGGCCTGTACGTCGAGCTGACCACCTTCCGGGTGCGCGGCGAACTGGACCTGACGGAACTGGGAGCAGCCTGGCAGCGGGCGATCGCCCGGCACCCGGTGCTGCGCACGGCCTTCGTCCGCGAGCGGATCCGCACCCCGCACCAGGTGGTGCTGCCCAAGGCGGACCTGCCGATCGAGTTCCGCGACCTGTCCGGGCTGGACGAGCCGGCCCGGGAGCGCGCCGTCGCCGAGGAGCTGGAGCAGCGCGCCCGCGAGCGCTTCGACCTGGCCCGGCCGCCGCTGATGCGGCTGCTGGTGCTGCGCCTGCCCGACGAGCACCTGGTGGTGTGGACGTACCACCACCTGCTGCTGGACGGCTGGTCCGCCGCGCTGCTGCTGGCCGAGGTCACCGCCGGACTGTCCGGTGACGCCGCCGAGCCGCCCGCGCCGCCCGCCTTCCGCGAGTACATCGCCTGGCTGGGCCGTCAGGAGGCCGAGCGCGACCGCGCGTTCTGGACCGGCTACCTGGCGGGCTACCGCGAGCCGGCGACGCTGAGCCTGCCCGGCGTGCGCCCGGGCGCCAAGCCGTCCGGCGACTTCCGCACGGTGCGGGCCGAGCTGCCCGCCGAGACCGTCACCGCGCTGCGGCGGCTGGCCGCCGGCAAGGCGACCACGCTCAGCAGCCTGGTCGAGGCCGCCTGGGCGGGGACGGTCGCGCGCCACAGCGGCCGCGACGACGTGGTGGTCGGCGTGACCGTCTCGGGCCGCCCCGTCGACCTGCACCGGGCGGACCGGATGCTCGGGATGTTCATCAACACCGTCCCGGTGCGGGTGCGGATCGACCGGGAGCTGCCCGGCGACGAGTGGCTGGCCCGCCACGCCGCGACCCGCCACCCGCTGCTGGACCACCAGCACACCCCGCTGACCGACATCCAGCGCTGGGCCGACACCGCGCCCGGCGTGCCGCTGTTCGACACCGTCGTGGTGGTCGAGAACTACCCGGACCGCACCGAGGCGGTGCTCTCCCACGGCGCGGTCACGGTCAGCGACGTCCGCTACGAGACGCGGACCAACTACCCGGTCACCCTGGTCGTGCGGGCCGCCGCCGAGATGCAGCTCCAGGCGGTGGTGGACGCCGGGCGGATCACCCCGGAGGAGACCGGCGCGCTGCTCGACCACGTCGTCGCGGTGCTGACCCGCATCGCCGCGCAGCCCGGCCGCCCGGTCCGCGAGCTGCTCGCCGTCCCCGAGGCGGCCCGCGCCCGCCAGCTCGACACCTGGAACGGCAGCGAGATCGACCGCGGCGAGCCGTCGGCCCTGCTGTCCGGGCTGATCGACGACGCGGTCCGCAGCCGCCCGGACCACCCGGCGGTGGTCGACCAGCAGACCCGGTACAGCTACCGCGAACTCGACCGGCGGGCCGAGGCCCTGGCCCGGCAGCTGGCCGCGCGCGGCGTGCACCCCGGCGACCGGGTGGGCGTCTGCCTGGGCCGCAGCGCCGACCTGGTGACCGCGGTGCTGGCCGTCGCCCGGGCCGGGGCCGCGTTCGTCCCGCTCGACCCGGCCCACCCGGTGGAGCGGATCGGCCTCGTCCTGGCGGACGCGGCCCCGGCCGTGGTGCTCACCGACGCGACCGGCGCGCCCGCGCTGGCCGGCTGGGACGGCACCGCCGTCGACCTGGCCTCCCTGGACCTGGCCGACCTCGACCTGACGCTCCAGGAGGCCGCCGACCCCGCCGCCGCCGAGCTGCCGGGCGCAGCCCCGGACGGCCTCGCCTACCTGATGTTCACCTCCGGCTCCACCGGCCGCCCCAAGGGCGTCGCCGTCGGCCACCGGGCACTGGCGAACCTGGTGGACAGCCTGGCCCGCCGTCACCCCGGCCTCGACGGCGACACCCGCTTCCTCGCCCTCACCACGCTCGGCTTCGACACCTCGCTGGCCGAGCTGCTGGTGCCGCTCGCCGTCGGCGCGACGGTGCACGTCGGCGGCCAGGCCCTCGGGCTGAGCGGCCGCGAACTCGACCGCTACAGCGTCGAGCACGGCATCACCGCGCTCCAGGCCACCCCGTCCCGCTACCGGGCGCTGCTGGACTCCGACTGGCAGGGCGCCGGCCGCCCCCGGCTCTACAGCTGCGGCGAGGCCTTCCCCGCGGACCTGGCGGCGCCGCTGGCCGAGCGCGGCGAGTCGGTGTGGAACATGTACGGGCCGACCGAGACCACCGTGTACTCCAGCGTCGAGCGGATCACCGCCGACACCACCCGGGTCACCGTCGGCCGCCCGATCGCCAACACCGTGCTGCACGTGCTGGACACCGTGGACGGCGAACTGCTGCCGGTCGGCTGCGTCGGCGAGCTGTGCATCGGCGGCGACGGCGTGGCCCAGGGCTACTGGCAGCGGCCCGAGCTGACGGCCGAGCGGTTCGTCACCGACCCGTTCACGGGCGGCCGGATGTACCGCACCGGCGACCACGCCCGCCGCCTGCCCGACGGGCGGATCGAACTGCTCGGCCGGATGGACCGCCAGCTCAAGCTGCGCGGCTACCGGATCGAGCCCGGCGAGATCGAGCAGGTCCTGCTGGCCCTGCCCGAGGTGGCGGCCGCCGCGGTCGCCGTCCGGGAGGGCCGCCTGGTCGCCTGGGTGGTGCCCGCGGACCGGGGCGCCCCGCTCGACACCCCCGGGGTCCAGGCCGGGCTGCGGCGCTCGCTGCCCTCCTACATGGTCCCCGAGGCGGTCACCGTCCTCGCCGAGCTGCCGCTCACCCCGGCCGGCAAGACCGACCTGCTCGCCCTGCCCACCCCGGCCGGGTTCGCCGACGAGGCCGCGCCGAGCGGCGGGCCGGGCGGCACGGCGGACCACGAGGCGCTGGTGGCCCGGCTGTTCCGCGAGGTCCTGGCACTGCCGGAGGTCGGTTTGGACGACGACTTCTTCGAGCTGGGCGGCGACTCGCTGCGCGCCCTGCGACTGGTCTCCCGGCTGGAGGCGGAACTCGGCTGCTCGCTCGACATCGAGCTGCTCTTCGACTCCTCCACGGTCCGCGACCTCACCGCGGCCATCGGCCCCGCCCTGGCCGACGCCGACGCACCGGCCGACGCCGACGCACCGGCCGGCTCCGACGCCCCGGGCTCCGACGCCGACCAGTGAACCAACCGGCGTGCCCGCGGGCGGGCCCCGCCCCCCGGGCGCCCCCGCCCCCCCCCCCCCCCAGGGGGGCCCCCCCCCCGGCGAGGAAAAACCGCCCC
>NZ_JBIUSS010000006.1:88878-154640 GCF_044741445.1 Kitasatospora sp. NPDC088160
CGACACACCTGCCACCGACGACGCCCCCCTCAACCCCCGACCGACCCCCGGGGCGCCGCCCCCCCCCCGTCACCCACCCGGCGCCCCGGCGGCCGGCCCCGGCCGCCGGGACGCCCCTGCACCGACCACACCGATTGGACACAACCTCCATGGCTAGCTCTACGGCCACGATTCTCGACGACGGCGAACGACGGCTCGACACCCTGCTGCTCTCCCGCTGGGAGGCCGACCCGGCGCAGCCCGCCGTGGTCGACGGCGACCGGGTCCTGCTCGCGGGCGAGCTCAGGGACCGCACCGTGCGGGTCGCCTCGCTGCTGTGCGAGCGGGGGGTACGCCCGGGCGAGCGGGTCGCGGTCTACCTGGAGCGCTCGGCCGACTTCGTGGTCGCCGTGGCCGGGGTGATCCTGGCCGGCGCCGCCCAGGTCGCCTTCGACGTCAACGACCCGGTCGCCCGCACCCTCGACATGCTGGCCGACTGCACGCCCCGGCTGCTGATCACCACCCCCGAACTGCGCTCCCGCTTCCCCGAGTTGCCGGGCACCGAGGTCGTCACCGTCGACGAGTGCGCGGCGGCCCGCCCGGCCGGCCCGTTCGAGCCGGCGGCCGACCTCGCCGAGCAGCCCGCGGTCGTCATCTACACCTCCGGCTCCACCGGCCGGCCGAAGGCCTCGCTGATCCCGCACCGGGCGGTGACCACCCGCCTGCGGGCGCTCCAGCGCAGCCACGGACTCGGCCCGGACGACCGGATGCTGCACCACACCGCGTGCAGCTTCGACATGTTCCTGATCGAGGTGTACTGGCCGCTGATCACCGGCACCACCATCGTCATCGCCGCCCCCGGCCGCCAGCGCGACGCCGACTACCTCGCCGAGACCATCCGCGCCGCCGACATCACCATCTTCTACTGCGTGGTCTCGCTGCTGGAGCTGTTCCTGCTGGCCCGCGGGCCCGAGGAGCGCTTCGACGGCCTGCGGCGCGTCCTCACCGGCGGCGAGCCGCTCGCGCCCGAGCTGGTCCGCCGCTTCCACGCCCAGTCCACCGCGCCGCTCACCAACCTCTACGGGCCGAGCGAGTGCACCATCTACTGCACCGCCTGGGTGCCCCCGCGCGACCCCGGCCTGGACACCGTCTACATCGGCCCGGCCATCGAGGACACCACCCTGTGGATCCTCGACGAGGACGGCAAGCCCGTACCGGACGGCGAGCCCGGCGAGCTCTACATCGGCGGCGAGGGCCTCGCCCTCGGCTACCTCAACCGGCCCGAGCTCACCGCGGAGCGCTTCGTCCCGGACCACCTCGGCGACGGCCCCGGCCCGCTCTACCGCTCGGGCGACCTGGTCCGCACCCACCCGGTGGGCGGCCTGGAGTTCCTGGGCCGGGTCGACCTCCAGGTGAAGATCCGCGGCTACCGGATCGAACTGGGCGAGATCGAGTCCGCCGCCCTGCGGGTGCCCGAGGTCCGGCAGGCGGCCGTGGTGGCCCACGGCCGCGGCAGCGACGCCCGGCTGGTCGGCTTCCTGGTGCTCGCACCCGGCGCCGAGCCCGCGAGCGTCACCGCCGCCGTGCGCGAGACGCTGCGCGGCGCCCTGCCCTCGTACATGGTCCCGGCGTCGCTGGCCACCGTCGACTCGATGCCGCTGACCGCCAACGGCAAGCTGGACCGCGCCCTGCTGACCGAGCGGGCCGGGGCCGTCCTGCCCGCCGTCACCGACGAACCGCAAGCACCGCCCGGCGACGGCGTGGCCGCCACCGTCACCACGGTCTGGTGCGAGGTCCTCGGACTGCCCGCCATCGGCCCGGACGACGACTTCTTCGAGATCGGCGGGGACTCCTTCAAGGTGGTCCGCGCCACCCGCAAGCTGGAGGCGCTGCTCGGCGTCGAGGTCCCGATGCACCTGATGTACGACGAGCCCACGGTGACGGCCTTCACCGCCGCCCTGGCCGAGCAGGGACCGGAGGGATCGCGGTGACTGCCCAGGTCGTCCGTTCCTTCGGCGAGCTCGACGCGATCGCCCGCGATCCGTCGGCCCCCGTCGTCACCCTGTTCAGCGGCGGGCTGGACAGCAGCTACCTGCTGCACCGCCTGGCCCGGGCCGGCGCCCGCAACGTCCACGCCGTCAGCGTCGACCTCGGCGAGGACGAGAGCAGCGAGCACAAGCAGCGGATCGCCGACCGGCTCGGCATCCGGCTGCACCTGGTCGACGGCCGGCAGGAGTTCGCCGAGGACTACGTCCGCCCGGCCATCGCCGCGCACGCCGTCTACCTCGACACCCACCCGGTCAGCTCCTCGCTCAGCCGCCCGCTGATCGCCAAGGTCGCCGTCGACACCGCCCGCGAACTCGGCGCCACCACCGTGCTGCACACCGCCAACCGCTCCCAGAACACCCTGCGCCGGCTCAACGGCGCCCTCGAACTGCTCGGCTTCGCCGGACGCTACGGCAGCCCGTACGACCTGGACCCGGTGGACCGGGACCAGAAGATGCGCGAGCTCAAGGAAGCCGGCCTGGAGCAGCTGAGCGAGCGGCTGGTCAGCGGCGACTCCAACCTGTGGTGCCGGGAGTTCGAGTCCGGGATCCTCGACGACCCCGAGGACCACGCCGTGCCCGAGCGGCTCTACCAGTGGAGCGCGCTGCGCCCCGCCGAGGCCCCGGAGGCCGTCGAGGTCGCCTTCGAGGCCGGCCGTCCGGTCGCGGTGGACGGCCGCCGGCTGCCGCTGACCGAGCTGATCGACACCCTCAACCACCTGGTCGGCGCGCACGGCCTCGGCCGGTACAGCGGGCTCGAACACCTGGGCCACGGGCCGAAGGTGCTGGAGATCCGCGAGATGCCCGCCGCCTGGCTGCTGCTGCGCTCGCGCCGCCACCTGGAGACGGCCACCCTCTCCGCCGAGCTGCTGCGGGAGAAGCTGAACCAGGAGCAGCTGTGGGTCCGCGAGGCGCTGGAGGGCCGCTGGTTCGGCGAACTGCGCCGCGCCAGCCAGGCGTTCATCGAGGTCTGCTCGGCGCACGTCACCGGCTCGGTGCGGTGGCGGCTCTCGGCGGGCTCGGCCGAGACCCGGGCCGTCGTCGCCGACCGGCCGCTCTACCTGCGCGACCGGGAGGCCTGGGAGCACCGGTCCGTCGCCGCCGAGCGCGCGGCGTTCAGCCCGAACCAGCCGCAGGAGCGCTGACATGGGCGGCTCGAACCCGACGGACCACCCGGCGCCCCCGGAGTCCCCTACGCCCCCTTCGTCCCCGACGCCCCCGGTGCTGCTGGTCGTCTACGGCCGGGGCTCGGCGACCGCGCGCGGGGTCCTGACCGCCGGGCGGCGGCTGTGCACGGCGGTCTTCTTCGGCGACCTCGGCGACCCGAAGGTGGCCGCCGACCTGGCCCAGCTGCCGAAGTCGGTCACCGTGGTGGACACGTCCGGCCTGACCGAGGAGCAACTGTGCGACCGGGCCGCCGAGTTCGGCGCCTCCGGAGTGATCACCTTCAGTGACCACCTGCTCCGGACGGCGTCCGCCGTGGCCGCGCGGTGCGGAGTGCCGTTCCACGACCGCGCCACCGTCGAGGTCCTGGTCGACAAGTTCCGCCAGCGCGAGGCCCTGGCGGCGGCGGGCGTACAGGCCACCGCCTGCCGGACGGTCCACTCCGCCGCCGACCTCGGCCCGGCCCTCGCCGCGACCGGGCTGCCCGCCGTCCTCAAGCCCCGCTCGGGCGCCGGCAGCGTGGACACCTGCCTGGTCCGCACCGCCGCCGAACTGGCCGACCGGTACGCCGAGTTCACCGAGGGCGTGGCGAGCCCGGCGGTGTTCGTGCTGGAGGAGTACCTGGTGAGCGACCCCACCGTGGTGGGGGAGTTCTGGGGCGACTACGTCTCGGTCGAGTCCGCGATCCGCGACGGCGAGATCCGCACCGTCGCGGTCACCGGCAAGCTGCCACTGGCCCCCCCGTTCCGGGAGACCGGCTACTTCACCCCGGCCCTGCTCCCCGCCGGCCTGGCCGACGAGGTCGTGGCCCTGGAGCAGCGCGCGCTGCGGGCGCTCGGTATCCGCGAGGGCGTCACCCACACCGAGATCAAGTTCACCCCCGACGGGCCGCGGCTGATCGAGGTCAACGGCCGCCTGGGCGGGCACGTCTCGGACGTCCTCAAGCGCTCCGCCGGGACGGACCTGCTCGCCCTCGCCCTCCGGCTGGCACTCGGCGCGTTCGACCCGCCCCAGCCGGTGCTCGCCCTGGGCGCAGGCTGCCCGAAGGTGGCGTTCCAGTACTTCATCTCCCCGCCCGCCGACGGCCTCGCCCCCGGCCCCGGCGAGGTGCTCGACGGCCTCCACCACCTCCCCGGGGTGGACCTGGTGGACGCCACGATCGACCCGTCCTGGCGGGCCGACTGGCGGGCCGGCACCGAGTGGCTGATCGGCACGGTCTACGGCACGGTCCCCGGGCACCCCGAGCTCCGGGCCACCGTCGAGGGCATCCACCGCACGATGGCCGACTTCTGGTCCTGACGGCTCCCTGAGCCCCCCTGCCTCGACCCCAGCCCCCTTCACCCCGCCCAACCTCGCACCCCTGGAGTCAACTTGCCGCGGCGCATACGCACAGCCACCCACGCGGCGGTGGCAGCCGTAGTCTCCGGCCTGGTCCTCGCGCTGCTCGCGCTGGGCATCGGGCCCGTCCCGGCCCTCGGAACCGCCCTCGTCCCCGGGGCCGGTGCGTGGGACTCCGCCGCCGGCGCCGAACTCCCGCACACCGAGACCCTCACCCTGGCGGGCCTGAACGCGCCGGTGACGGTCGCCTTCGACGACAACGGCGTCCCCACCGTCAAGGCCGCCTCCGACACCGACCTGTTCCAGGCCCAGGGCTACCTGCACGCCCGCTTCCGGCTCGCCCAGCTCGACCTGGAGCGGCGCGCCGGACGCGGACGCCTGGCGGAACTCAACGGGCCCGGGAGCGTCGAGTCCGACCGCTTCGAACTCCAGATGGGACTCCTGCGCACCGCCGAGGCCACCTGGGCCGCCACCGCGCCCGACAGCCCGGCGGGCCGCGCCCTCACCAGCTACACCCGGGGAGTCAACGCCTGGATCTCCGAGCTGCGCCACAACGGGCAGTGGCCGGCCATCTTCTCCCTCACCGGCGTCTACCCGGCCGACTGGACCCCGGTCGACAGCCTGGTCATCCAGGAACTCCTCACCCAGAGCATGGACTTCACCAGCACCCCGCTGGACTACGCGATCTTCCGGGAGTCCCTCGGCGAGGAGCGCACCATGGACTGGTTCCCGGTCCACGCGCCCAACGACCAACGGCCGTACGACGTCGGACCGTACCGCGACCTCGGCATCGCGCCGCTGCCCCCGAACGTCAACACCGCCGGGCCCGACGGCCAAGCCGCCGCCAACCGGTCGGAGCCGCGCCCCGCGCCCGTCGCCCCCACCGGGAAGCCCGACCCCGCCGGGGAGGCGACCGCGGCCCACACCCTGCTGGACACCATCCGCGCGCTCCCGGCCACCCAGGTCCACACCTTCCCGGACAGCAACGCCTGGGCGGCGAACGGCCCGGCCGTGGCGGGCGGCAACGCGATGCTCGCCGGCGACCCGCACCTGCCGATGACCCTGCCCTCGTACTGGTACCAGATCGCGCTGTCCTCGCCGGAGACCGACGTCACCGGCGCCAGCATGGCCGGCATGCCCGGCGTGCTGATCGGCCGCAACGCCAACATCTCCTGGTCCCTGACCGACGGGCAGAACCAGTCGACGGTCTTCTACAGCGAGCAGACCAGCCCCGACCACCCCGGCCAGTACTTCTGGAACAACGCGTGGCACCCGATGCAGCGGGTGGAGTACACCATCCCGGTCCGGGGCGGCGACACCGAACACCTCGCCGTGGACCTCACCGTGCACGGGCCGGTCCTGACCCGGGCCGGGCAGACCACCTCGGTCAGCTGGATGGGCAACATCCCCTCCCCCGACCTGGCCGTCCTGCTCTCCGTCAACAAGGCCCGCGACTACCAGGAGTTCCGCACCGCGCTCGCCGACTGGCACGCCCCCACGCTCAACTTCGCCTACGCCGACGGCGGCGGCAACATCGGCGTGGTCGCCGCCGGGTACTTCCCCCTGACCAAGGGCGGCAACCCCTGGTTCCCGCTGCCCGGCACCGGCGAGTACGACGTGGTCGGCGCCATCCCCTTCGACGCCACCCCGCAGGTCTACAACCCGCCGAACCACGTGGTCGCGACCGCCAACCAGCGCCCCGTCTCCGCCGACTACCCGTACTACATCGGCACCACGCTCAACGCCTTCGACAACGGCTACCGGGCCAACCGGATCTACCAGTACCTGGAGAGCCACCAGGCGATGACCAGCGCGGACTTCACCACCCTGCAGAACGACGTCACGGACTACCTCGCCACCGTCATCCTGCCGCACCTGAAGACCGCCCTGGCCGACCAGAAGCTCGACCCCCGCCAACAGGCCGCCCTCGACGTCCTGAACCGCTGGGACCACACCATGAAACCCGGCGTCGCCGGCGGCCCGATCTGGTGGACCTTCTGGAACGACTACCTGGAGACCACCTTCCAGCCCTGGTGGAACCACGCCAAGGTGCCGGTCGAACGCGACCGCCTGTACCTCAAGGTCTCCAGCGCCCTGCCCAGCCTCGACGAGAACCTCGAAGCCTGGACCCTGCACGACCCGACCAACCCGGCCTTCACCTCCCCCGGCGGCCCGACCCGCACCGCGACGGACGCCATGCGCACCGCCTTCGCCCAAGCCGTCTCCGAACTGTCCCAGGACCTCGGCAACGACCCCGCCACCTGGACCTGGGACCGCGTCCACACCCGGCAGATCCCCTCCCTCACCGGCGCCGAAGCCCTCGGCTACGGCCCCGAGCCCGCCGAGGGCGACCGCTGGACCGTCAACGCGGCCGACGGCGGCATGAACTCCACCTTCGGCCCGAGCTGGCGCATGGTCGTCGACTGGAAGGGCCCGAACACTGCCACCGCGCAGGCCGTCTACCCCGGCGGCCAGAGCGAGAACCCGGCCTCACCCTGGTACCGGAACTTCATCCCGTACTGGTGGGAGGGCCGAAACCCGCCGCTCCTGATGGCCGCCGACCAACCCGCCTCCACCAAGGTGTGGACCCTGCGACCGGGAGCCTGACCACCATGACGACCCCCCACCTCCGCACCCTCCTCCCCACCCTCCTCGCCACCGTGGTCATAGCCCTCGGCTCCCTCTACTCCCTCTGGTACCTCCCCTTCCTCTGCGGCCTCGCCCTCGGCGCAGTCACCGCCCTGCGCGGCCAACGAGCCCGCACCGCCGTCCTCACCGCCACCACAGCCGCCCTCGCCGGCTGGGCCGCCCCCCTCCTGTGGCGCGCCGCCACCGGCGAAGCCGTGGCCGGCACCGCCCGCACCCTCGCCGCCCTCGCCGGCCTCCCGGCCCTCGCCTCCCTGATGATCACCGCAACCCTCCTGATCAGCCTCCTCCAAGCCCTCCTGGGCGTCTGGCTGGCCCGCACCACCACCGCCACCCTCCGCCCCACCCCCTGACCCCACCCCCACCAAGACAAACGATGGCCCGGCCCGCTCAGCGGCCCGGGCCATCGTCGTTCCGTGGTCTCGGTTTCGGTTTGCCGACCAAGTCGACGGCCTCGGCCGACGTATCCACGGGACTCCGGGCCCACATCCGCCCAGACGGAGCTGAGGTCGAACCCCCCGTCCCAGGTGTTCAGCAGTGCCTCGAATCACCGCCTGAATCAGATCCTCAGCAGCACCCCCGGCCGCCAGGGCCTTGAAACACCAAGGTCATATCCTGGCCGATCATGCAGAGCATTGACTGGGACGACGTCCGGGGGCGGGTACGCGCGGTGCGCGAGGAGCAGGGGTGGAGCGGGCCGGGGGCTGAGCTGGCTGCGCCGCTGACCGAAGTCCAGGTGGTGGAGGCGGAGCGGCAGTTCGGGATCACGTTTCCGGCGGACTACCGGGAGTTCCTGCTGCGGGTGAGTGCGGGTGGACGGTGGCCCAGGGAGTTGCGGCGGGGACCCGACGGATGGCACTGGGCAGAGGACGCGGACACCCAACTGGAGCGGCTGCACGTGCCGTTCCCCGATCACGACACCGCGCTGGCGGCGAGTGACGAGGTGTGGGAGAAGTTCGTACGGGAAGAGGACTACGCCAACCCTGCCGACTTCGAAGCCGCCCGGGACGCTCGGAACGAGGCCGTGGAGGCGGCGGAACGGGACCGGGTCACGGGCGGTGTGTTTCTGGCGGGCCATGGCCACAACTTCAGCACCCTGCTCATCGTCAGCGGTCCGGATCGCGGCAGTATGTGGTTCGACGGCCGGCCGACCTGCGATCGCCTCAACCCGCTGCTGACGGATGCGGGGCGACCGGCCGGCTTCGGCGAGTGGTACATCGACTGGCTGGAGCACGAGGAGGGTCTGACGACCCCGGAGCTGGAGAAAGCCGCTCGCGACCAGTGGCACCGCGGTGTCGGCACGCCCATCTGGCTCCGCTGGTTCGACGACTGGGAGGACAACCGCCGCGGTCGGTAGCCCACTGGCCACGAAGGCGCCGGTCATCGCCAGGGCCCTGGCAGGGGCCACGGCAGTGTGATCGGCAGGGAACGGTCACCAGGCGGCAGTGATGTGAGCAGACTGGAGTGATGAACTCCGGGACAGGGCTTGGCAGCGGCGCTTGGGGCTTTCGCAGCACGGGAAGTCGGACCGGCCGACTTCCCGTGCTGAGAGCGGGATCCGTAAGGCGCTCCCTTAAAATCCCACGGTGAAGATCTGGACGGAGCGCCCTGCCAAAGCCGACGTCGAAGCGGTCGTCTGTCGCTACTTCAGTCTGCTCCGAGCCGGCCGGATCCCCGAGGGGCCACGAGGGCACCGGCTTCTACGTCGAGATCACCTACCGCGCGCGGATCATCGAGGTGTCATTGAGCTTCTGGGTGAAGCCCACCAACGCCGGCTGGGTCCTCGCGGGACCGGCCACCCTCTGGTAGGAGGACGAACGAAACGCAGCACGATCCGGACGCCGACGCAATCTCCAGATGCCCGCTCAGACGGTCGTCGACTGGAGCTGGTGCGGCATGTTCCAGCCCTCGGCGAGCCTCGACGGGTGAACGTTGGCTCCCCCGCCGAAGAACTCGCAGAACTTCATGATCAGCGGATCCCAGCCGAGCGGATCCACGTAGTGCGTCCCGGGGATGACGAGGCTCTCCTCGACATGGGCGCGAAGGACCTCGACCTCGAAGGCGGTCGCGTGCGGCTCGGGACCGCCGAAGGGGTGGGCCGAGACGACCTTGCACTCCAGCTGGACCGGGCATTCCGCGACCCTGGGGGGCCGGACCAGGTCCGACGCCTGCTCGGTCAACTGCGCGACCGAGAACTTCTCCGGCTCGTACCGGTAGCCCTGCTTCACCTTGTAGTCCGCCACGACCGGCTTCCCGGTGGTGAGCGCGATCCGGTCGACGGCATCGACCATCGCCGACGAGGGCAGGTTGAGCACGCACTCGCCTTCCCGCAGCAGGTTCGCGGTGGTCTGGCCGTTGTTGCCGAGACCGAGCATGCAGGATTGGCCCAGCCACCACACCGAGGACATCGGCGCGAGGTTCGCCGTGCCGTCCTCGTTGAGTGAGCTGATCAGCACCACCGGAGTTCCGAAGTACAGGACCTTGAGCCCGGGGACGACGTGCATGCGCTGTGCCTTTCGCGAAGTGCCGGACGAACAGGTCCGCGATCAGGAACACGAACCGTCGCCGACTCTCTCGTGGGCGAGACACCTGCGCTGGCGGAAATGTGACACCGCGTTTCGGCCGAGTGCGGTCGAAGACGGCAGCGGCAACGGCAACGACGACGCTACGGTCCGGGTTCGGGGCGGCCGAGGACGGCGTCCGCTTCGCTGAGCATGCGCCGCCGTTCGGCCAGAACGCCGTCGAACGCGGTGGCGTTCTGCTGGATCAGGGTGCGCTGGACGGCGGTCTCGGCCTCGTTCCAGATCCGGACGAGCCCGGTCTCCTGTTTGCAGACGACGTCCGCGAGGGCGGTCGTCCGTTCCTCGCCGGTGGCTCGTTCGGACGGCCAGGTGCCGGTCTGGAGCGGCGTCGCGTAGTCGTACCCCGCCCGCTTCATGCACCGGGACCACGCGGTGACGACGGCCACGACCTCCGGCGTCTTCGCCGACTGCTCGAAGGACTCCTGGTTGGCCGACCGGACCACGTAGGCGTCTCCCGGGTAGCCGGTAGTGCCGGTGATCCGCCGCGCGGCGGACTCCTGGCAGCCCTGCGGGCCGGTGAGCGCCTTCATCTGTGCCGGGGAGAGCGGTGCCTGCGTCGGGGCCGGGTGGTCGGGCAGGTGGTAGCCGACGGTGCGGGCGCCGGTGGCGCTGGTCAGACCGTAGCGCCGTTCGTACCGGCCCAGCAGGGGTGCCTGGACGCCGGCCGGGGCGGGCGGTTGGAGGCCGGCGCTTCGCAGGCAGTCGGCGACCAATCGGTCCAGGGCGGTGTGCAACCGGGCCTCGTCGGCGGGCGGGAGGAAGTACGGGTCCAGCGGCAGGGAGATGACGGCGGGGCCGTCGGTGGCGGCCCCGGGCGTGAAATCAGGTGTGACCTCAGGTGTGACCTCAGGTGTGACCCCGGGTACGGCCTCCGACGTGACGGCGGCGGCGGAGGGCGGCGTGCCGGTGGCGCCCCCTCCGCTCGTGGAAGTGGAGCAGGAGGCGAGCAACAGGCAGCAGGTGACGACAGCTACGAGCGGGGCCGCGAGCGGGGCGGCGAGCCGTGGTGCGTTCATGGTGACGTGGCCTCGAATCTCTGCGCCGCCGGGCCGTCCGACCAGTCGGACGGCCCGGCGGGGTGCTGCTGCGGTCAGCCGTTGACGAGGAACGAGGCGTCCTCGTTCTTCGTCCTCACCAGGTTGCCGTTGCCGCAGGCCACGATGAGGTCCGAGGGCCCGGACCAGTTCTCGTTGTAGAACACCTGGACGTTGCCGACGCAGTGGCCCGGGTACTGGTAGGTGGCGGAGGCCGCGTTGTTCTTCACCGCGGTGCCCTGTCCGGGGCCGGGCGTCAGGAACGCGCCGGCGTTCGCGAGGTTGTCGAAGCCCTTGAACCCGGTACTCAGGTCCCAACCGGCCACCGAGCCGCTCTGGTTGGCGTTGTACCAGAGGCAGAAGGCCCTGGCGCCGAGGCAGTTCGGGTTGTTCGGCGCGGCCTGCGCGGCGGGCGACACGGCCAGCGTCGCGGTGGCCACCGTCCCCGCGAGCAGCAGGGTGGTGAGGATGCGTCGAGTCTTCATGGTCTTCCTCCTGGAGTCCGAACGCCCCGAGGCGGGGCGGATCCCGGTTCGGGTGCGTTTCGGTGCGACGGGTACGGGGGGCCGGTCCATCGGTGCCGCCACGTCCCCCGTTCGTGGCGGTGGTGCCGTCGGCCCCCGGCTCCGTCTTCGGGTTCCCGGTCCGGAACGCCGCCGTGGGGGGCCGCGTCACGGGACCTTGAAGTGTCCGAAGATCCGATGGAGACTCCACCGTGCGGGCTAATTTGATTGTCCATCAACAAAAAACCGACACGGCCCAGGTGAGCGGCGGACAATCCCGCTTCGGCCGCCGGACAGGACCGGACAAAGGGTCGGACAGGACAGGAGGCACGGTGGGTAGTGCTGGACGACCGCAGGGACAGCTCAAGGGAGAGACGGAACAGGCGAACGCCCTGGCCCGGTTCGTACGGGAGGTGACGGGCGGGGCCACGGTCCGCGAGCTCGCTCAGCGGTACCCGGCCAGCAAGACCAGTTGGAGCGAGTACCGCTCCGCGGAGAAAGACATTCCGTGGCACCTGCTCGAACGGCTGGTCCACGACTGCGCGGTGGACCCGCAGGCCCGAACGGTGTTGCTCGTCCGCGCCCGCGCCCTGCACGAGCAGGCCGGCCGGGCGGCGGCCGGGACAGCCCCCTCGCACGCGGAAGGGCGGTCGGCCGCGCGGCAGGCCCTGGAACGGGCCCGGCAGGCGCAGCGCCAGGCCGAGGCGGGCGTGGCCCAGGCCGAGGACCTGATCCGCGTGCTGGTGGCGATCGTGGCCGAACTGCGGGGCGAGCTGAGCGCCGGCACCGAGGACGGGGCGGGTCCCGGTGGACGGGTCTCGGACGGCGGGTACGCGGCGCAGTCGCGGCGGTCCCGGCTGCGGGAGGCGACGCGTTGCCTGGCCGAGGTGCGGCGCATCAGGGAGGACGCGTGCCAGGTGCAGCGGACGGCGGGCTGGGAGGAGGACACCGTCGGGCTCCTGGTCGACCAGGAGCGGGCGCGGGCCCAGGACGACGGTGGTCAGCAGCCGGGTGCGGAGCTGGTGGTGGACGGCGGGGTCCAGGCGCACCTGCCGGTGCTGCGGCGCTTGGAGGCCGACCTCGTGGAGGTGCGGGAAGCACTGGCCGACCAGTGCCGGGAGGTGAGCCGGATGGTCCGGCCCACCGCGGCCGGGTCCGGGATTGTCCGCGGCGAACTGGTCCGGGCCCCGGACAACCCGCCGACCAGCCCGCTCGCGCTCGGCCCCCCGCCCAACGGCCCCGCGGTCATCAGCCCCACGGTCATCGGGCCGCCGCTCGTGGGGCCGCTGCGAGGAGGGCCGCTGCGGGGAGGGCCCGCCGATGCGCGGCGGCATCGCACGGCCCGGACCGGTGCGGCCATGGGGGCGACCGCGGTGCTCCTGGCCGGGGCGCTGGTGTTGGCCGGGGTGCTGGTGGGCATACGGCTCGGCGCGGCGCCCGCCCCCGTCGACGCGCTCACCCGGGCGGCCGGCGCGGGCGCAGGCCCCTCGGCGCCGGCGGGGGACAGCCCCTCGCCGTCGGCACCCAGCACGCCGCCGACCGCCTCGCCGTCCATCTCACCGACCGCCTCACCGGCCGTCCCACCGACCGTCCCGCCGCCCGCCTCACCGGCCGATCCTCGGACCGCCGGACCGGGGAGCGCGCCGCTGGTACCGGCACCGGCCGGTACGCCGACCCCCACCGCAGGGTCCAGCACCCCACCGGAATCCGTCGTCCCCTCCCCTTCGGACGGGAACCGCGCGCCCATGAAGTCCTCGCCGTCGCCCAGCTCCATATCGCCGCCGACGGCGGAACCCTGGACGCCCGACCGGCTCGGCGGAACCCCGATGGTCCCGCCGACGGGGTCCGTCTCCATCAAGAACGGCAACAGCCTGCAGTGCGTGGCCACATCCGGCGGCACCCGGGAGGAAGGCCAGGAAGCCCAGCAGTTCCCCTGCGGGGACTACCCAGACCACTTCTGGGAGAGCCAGAAGACCTTCACGGACGCCGAAGGCAACACCTACTACCGGCTCGTCAGCTACAACAGTGCCCTGTGCCTCGCGGTCCAGGACTCCAGCACCGAGGCCGACGCCCGGGTGATCCAGTCCGCGTGCAAGAACGACCCCGGGCAGTCCTGGAGAATCGAGAAGTGGCCGAAAGGCATCCGCCTCGTCAACGGCAACAGCCACCAGTGTCTCGCCGTCTCCTACGGCAGCACCGCCCCGCGCGCCCCACTGATGCAGTACCCCTGCGGAAACTACCCGGACCACTACTGGAGCTACGGCCCACGCCGGTAGCGGAGCGGTCCCCCCGGCCCGCACGGCCGGGTGGCAGACCGCCCGGGCGACCCGTCTCCCCTGGCCACGGTGGCAGGTCGGCGAGCACCCTGTTCAGGCCCGTGCGGCAAGCAGAAGGGCCGCCCCTCCGAGGGCAGCCCTTCTGCGGATTCTGCGGCTTCTGCGGATTCGGCGTCAGCCGCCAACCCGGCGATGGAGGCCGCCCGTCAGCTCCGGGTCTGCTGCCGGGAGGAGGTGATGAACTGCAGCAGGTGTTCGTTGACCAGCTCGGGGCGTTCCAGGTTGAGGCCGTGACCGGCTCGTTGCACGATCTCGGCCCGGACTCCCGGGATCAGCGCGGTGACCCGCTGGAGGACGTGACGCGGGCGGAGCAGAGCGCTGCGCCTGCCCAGCAGGACGAGGGTGGGCAGGCGGATGGAACTCAGTTCCTCGTCGGTGAACGGCCTGGCGGCGGGGCGGGTGTTCGGCTTGTAGCTGCGCATGCCGAGCATCAGGGGGGCGATCATCTCGGGCGGCGAGCTGAGTGCGGGGTTGGCGAGCAGGCGCCCGAGCGCGGGGCGCAGCGGCCGCGGGGCGAGCATGCCGAACAGGCCGCCGATCATGTGGGCGTAGAACCGGGCGGGGACCTTCTCGATGCCGCCGGGGTCCATCGGCGCGATCGAGGCGAGGCGTTCGGGTGCGTGGATGGCCTGGTTGAGGGTCAGCCAGCCGCCGTAGGAGAGGCCGACCAGGTGGATGCGGTCGAGTCCGAGGCCGGCGAAGACCTCGCCGAGCCAGGCCGCGTTCTCCTCGGAGCCGGCCGCGACGGCGCGTTGGACGCTGCGGCCGGGGTCGTCGAGCGTGTCGATCGCGTAGACCGGGTGGTGTTCGCCCAGGGCGGCGATCTGCGGGTACCAGTTGGACGGGTGTCCGGCGTGGCCGTGCAGCAGCACGATCGGTTCGCCGGTTTCGGGTCCGTAGTGGTGGACGTGGACGGTGCCGTAGCTGGTTTCGACATCGAGTTCCCGGCGGGGGGCCGGCCACAGCTCCATCGCGCGGTCGTAGGCCTCAAGGAACTTCGTTCGGGCTTTCTCGCTGACGAAGTGTCCGACGCTGGTCCTGGTCATGGTCCCTCCCGGTGCTCGGAATGCACGAAACAGCAGCACTTGATGGTATGTTTGTACCATAAAAACGTCTGGAGGGAACCCGATGCCGAAGCTGGTGGATCACGAGGAGCGACGGGCCCACATCATCGACGCCCTGCTGCGCACGGCGGCGGACACCGGGCTGCACGCCGTCACCATGCGGTCCGTCGCGATCGAGGCGGGTGTCTCGGTGCGGCTCGTGCAGTACTACTTCGACACCAAGGAGCAGTTGCTGCTCGCGGCGCTCACCCGCCTGGCCGCACGGATGGGCGAGCGGATCCAAGAGCGGGTCCAGGGACGGATCCAGGGACGGGTCGAGGAACGGGTCCGCGACCGCGCCGGGGCGGCCGGGCCCTCAGCGTCACCGCGCGACATCGTCGAGGCGGTGCTGCTGGAGTCCGTGCCGACGGACGAGGAGAGCCGGACCTTCCACCTCGTCTACACCGAGTACGCGGTGCTCTCCATCACCGACCCCGCGCTCGCCGGGCAGTCGTTCCTCGCGGCGCCCAACGAGATGGAGGACTTCCTGGTCGGCCAGCTGACCGCCGCCCGGCAGGCCGGGGACACCGATCCGCGCATGGACGCCCGCCAGGAGGCCGTCGTCCTCCTGGCGGTCTCCGCCGGCCTGGGCCTGAGCGTCCTCCTCGGCCAGCGGACGGCGGACGACGCGGTGGCGGTCCTGCGCTACCACCTCGGCCGGCTCTTCCCCGGTTCGTAAGCCCTCGACGGCGGCAGAAGCAGCCGCCAGCCGTAGGCGCGGCCGGGCCGGGGGCGTCAGAGCCGTTCGGGAACGGGATTGCCGACGGCCTCGATGGCGCGGCGGACGGGGACCTTCAGCAGGAGGACGAAGCCGATGAGGAAGAACACCAGCAGGGAGATGATCGCCGAGCGGTAGCTGCCGGTGATCTGGTAGGCGAGGCCGAAGAGCAGCGGGCCCATCCAACTGGTGCCGCGGTCACTGACCTTGTAGACGCTGAAGTACTCGGCCTCCCGGCCGGCTGGGATGAGGTGGGAGAACAGCGAGCGGGAGAGCGCCTGGCTGCCGCCGAGCACCAGGCCGATCATGCAGGCCAGGACGAAGAACCAGACGGGCTGGTGAGCGGGAATGAAGTACCCGAGGGCGAGGGTGGCCACCCAGCCGACCAGGGATCCGAGGACGGTCCGCTTGGCGCCGTAGCGGCGGGCGATCCGGCCGAGGAGCAGCGCGCCGCCGATCGCCACGATCTGGACCAGGAGCACGGCCGCGACCAACGAGGTCTGGTCCATGCCGAGTTCCTCGCTGCCGTAGAGCGAGGCCTGGGAGACGACGGTCTGGATGCCGTCGTTGTAGCAGAGGAAGGCGCCCAGGTAGAGCAGCGTGAGCGGGTACTGACGCATCCCGCGCAGGGTGCGGGCGAGTTCGCGCAGGCTGCCGGCGGCGGGCCGGTCCGGCGTGGCGGCGGGCCGGTCCGGCGCAGCCGGGGTACGGCCGGACACGACCGGGGTGCGGTCGGGGGCCGCGCCCGCCCGGGAGGGCAGCCGCAGCATCGGGACGAGCGTGAACAGCGCCCACCACAGGCCGGCCGAGGCCAGGCAGATCCGCACGGCGGTGCCGGAGGACAGGCCGAGCGCGTCGTGGCCCTGGAACAGCGCCAGGTTGGCGATCAGCAGCAGTCCGCCGCCCGCGTAGCCGTAGGCCCAGCCCTTGGAGGAGACCGCGTCGCGCTCGTCGGGGGTGGCCAGGCCAGGAAGGTAGGCGTAGGAGAGGGCGACCGACACCGCGTACGCGATGTTGGCGACCACCAGCAGTGCGCCGCCGAGGAGGTAGCGGTCGCCGTCGAGGAGGAACATCCCCATCGTGGCGACCGCGCCGACGTAGGCGAAGCCGCACATCAGCTCCTTGTGCCGCCCGGTGCGGTCCGCGACCGTGCCGGTCAGCAGCATCGCCGCGACCGAGAGCAGCACGGAGAAGGAGACCGTGTACGGGAAGAACGACCCGGCGCGCACCGACAGTCCGAGCGGGTGCACGTCGCCGGCCGCGTCGGCGGCGTTCTTGGCGACGGTCGTCAGGTACGGCCCGAGGAACACCGTCAGGACGGTGGCCGAGAAGGCTGCGTTGGCCCAGTCGTTGACGTACCAGCCGAACCGTATCCGGCGCAGGGCGCTGTCATCGGCGGCGGCCGCCTCGCGCTCCGGCGGGCCGTCCGGCAGATCGTCCGGGAGACGGTCCGGCAGGTTGTCCGTGGTGCTCGTCATGGGGATCCCATCACCGTGCTGGAGCCGGTGCTGCCGTCGCTCCAGCAGCCGCGCTCGCCGAGGACGTCCCGCAGGACGTCTATGCGATCGGCCATGATGCCATCCACACCGAGGCCGAGGAGAGCCCTGATCCGTGTGGGATCGTCCACAGTCCAGACGTGAACCTGGAGGCCGAGGCGGTGGGCGGCGCGCACGAAGGCCCGGTCGACGACCCGGACGCCCCGGTGCCGCTCGGGCACCTGCGCGCACACCCCGGCGAACGGCGCCCCGGCGAACCGCGACCCGAACCGCGACCCGAACTGCGCCCAGGAGCGCGCCCCACGCCCCCGCAGCAGCGGCCCGGCCAGCGAACGCAGCCGCAGCCGGGCCACCTCGCGCGGGCCGAGCGAGGTGGCCAGCCGGGGGCCCGCGGCGGCGCGGACGGCGGCGAGGCGGCTGTCGGAGAAGCCGCCGACGCAGACCCGGTCCCAGGCGCCGGTCCGACGGATCGTCTCGACCAGCGGCCCGACGGCGGCCGCCGCCTTGACGTCGACGTTGAAGCGGGCCCCGGGGAACGCGTCGAGCAGGTCCTCCAGCAGCGGCACGGGTTCGGTGCCGCCAATCCGGGCCTGCCTGACGGTGTCCCAGGGCAGGTCGGCCACCGCACCGGTGCGGTCGGTGACCCGGTCGAGGCGGGTGTCGTGAAAGGCCACCAGCGCGCCGTCGCGGGTGGCGTGCACGTCCGTTTCGAGGTAGCGGTACCCCAGGGCGACGGCGGCCGCGAAGGCGGCGAGCGAGTTCTCGGGGTGGCCGAGGTCACCGCCCCGGTGTGCGAAGGCGAGCGGCCCGGGGTGGTCGAGGAAGGGGTGCATGTGGTGCTCCGAGCTGCTGGGATGCGCGTTACAGTATTACGCACCCTGTCAAGCAGTAACGCCGGTACCGCCGGTACCGCCAGTAGTCCCATCAGTGCCATCAGCACCAGCAGTACCGCTACCGCCCGGATCGTCGACGCGGCGCAGATCGTAGAGGTACGACCTGCCGGCCTTCCAGCTGCGCCAAGGGCCGAGCGGAGGGATCAGCTCCTGGTCGCCCGTCCGCCCCGCCAGCGGCCCGGAGTTGGCGACCCCGTCGGCGCCGACGGTGCACCAGCCCCGCTCCGGCAGCCACCGGCACCACACGTCCAGGTCCACCCGCCTGTACGACGGCCTGCCGTTGAACACGCCGTCCGCGCGGAAGTGGTACACCAGACCGTCCAGGCGGCGAACGAACTCGATCGACACGACGGCTCCCCCCATCGGACACCCGAAGGGCCAGGCTACGCCGCGAGCCCGGCGGAGACAGCGAAAGTGCGTTGCACGGCCGCCGACCTGACGCATAGGCTCACGCCCATCGACGTGTAGCTCAGCAGCAGAGCGCCGGGCTCTGGACCCGGAGGGCGCAGGGGCGGGACCTGCCACGTCGGCCTATGGACGACGACGCTGACCAGCAGCACCCCACCGGGGCCGGGATATCCGCGCACTACCCGCAGCGCCAGCTGGCCCTGGCCCTCGCATTCCTGACCTCGACGGTCCACGCCGACGACAACTCCGACACCGACTCCCACGCCGACGCCGAGACCCGGCGCAGCGCCGAGGCCCGGGTCGCCCGCTGGCGCGCCGTGCTCGCCGGGATCGCCGACGGCCGGCTGGCCATCGGCTCGCGCACCCCGGTGGCCGGACTGCCCGCCTGGGTGACGCCCGAGGTCGTACGGGGCGGCTTCGCCACGTCCGCCGCGAGCGCCGAGGGCCCGCTCCAGCCGTACGAGCACGAGGCTGCGGCCCTGGCCGGGGTGGCGGCCGAGCGCGGGGCGCTCTTCGCGTACTGCCTCACCGAGCCCGGCCTGTCCCGGCTGTACGACCTGCTCGACAGCGGCGGCTACGAGGCCGCCGTGCCGGAGGAGGCGGCGCTGCTGACGGTGGCGTGGCTCGCGCGGGCCGGGGACGCGGCCGGCGCGCTGGAACTCGTCGACGTCCTGGAGCCGTTCGCCGACCGGCTGCGCTTCACCCCCCGGCCGTCCGCGCTGCCCGCGCCGGACGCCGAGGCGGTGCACCGGCGCACGGTCGGCGACGCCGTCACGACCCTCACGGGCCGGCGGCCGAACGCCGCCGTGGAAGCGCAGCGCGAGGCGCTCACCGTCTGGCAGCCCTTCGGCGACCAACTGCTGGCCCACTGGCTGGAGACCGCCGAGGCCGGCCGGGTCCTGGAGCGTACGCCCGACAGCGCCTGGACGGAGCGCGGCGCGGTGCTGCTCCGCCGCTACGAGGAACTCGCCGCGGCCCACACCCGCTGCACCAAGCACCGCGACCCGAAGGAGAACCTCGGCATCCTGCGCGGCGCCCTGGCGGAGACCGCCGCCGGCCGGCCGCTGGACGCGCGCCGCCTCGGACTGCTGCGGCACGCGGTGGCATCCATGGTGCGCCGACGCGGCCGGCCGGGCTCCGACCGGCACACCGAACTGCGCACCCGCCAGGCCGTGCAGGCAGCCCAGCCCTCGCACCACGACCTCGCCCAGCTGGTACTGCGCCGCCTCTCCGGGCTGCCCCAGGAGACGGGCGTGGCCGACGTGTCCCCGCTGGTCGCCGACGTCTCGGCGCACGAGGCGCACGAGGCGCGCGCGACCCCCGCCGGCCACACCACCCGTCTCCCCGCAGGCACCCCGGTGCCCGCAGCGATCCGACAGGTGGTGGAAGCCGCGCTCAGCGCCCCGATCGACACGCTCGTGGAGCGCGGCATGGTGCCCTCGGCCGAGGTCCTGGCCGAACTGGTCCCGCAGCTCGTCGCCGTGGCCGGCGCCCAGTCCTACCCGGACGAGGCGCTGCGCACCCTGATGACGGCGAACTACCGGGCGTTCCGCAACCGTCGCTCGCTGCTCCTGAGCGACCTCACCGGGCAGGTGCGGGTCGACGAACTGCCCTGGGTACGGGCCGTGGCCGCACACCGCGTCGGCGAGGACGGCCGCGCACCCGCGCGTACCGCGCTGCGCCGGCTCGGCGAACTGGCCGTACAGGCGTTCCCCGGCACGCTCCTGCCGAACGCGCTGGTGCGCGAACTCGGCGTGCTCGCCCGGCAGGCCGAGCTCGACGCGCCGTTCGTGGAGGAACTGGCGGCGGACATCTTCACGGGCACCTTCACCCCGAAGTACCTCGCGGCGGCCCGGGCCGCCGCGGAACTGCTCGGTGGCACGCTGTACGAGCGCTACTACGCCATCGACTACGCGGCCGTCCACGACCTCGCGACCGCCGAGGCGGGCAAGCCGAACAAGCCGGGCAGGGCGAACGAGGCCCCGGCGCGAGGCCGACGCCCCCGCTCCTCCCCCGGGTTCACCGAGCTGTGCGCGCAGCGCGCCGAGGTGTCCGGAGGATGGTCGATCGCGTCCAACGGGAAGATCATCGAGCAGGCCCAGATCCTCACCACCCACAACCTGGCCACCCTGGTCACCCGGGTCGGCATCAGCCCCGAGCCGGGCTGGGACGACCTGGCCTGGCGCAGCTTCACCACCGTGTGCCGCGCGACGGCCCGGATCCACGACAACCCGCGGCCGCTGTCCACCATCAAGGACGCGGCGTACGCGTGGCGCCAGCTGGTGTTCCACCTCTCCCTGTGCGAGCCCGCCGCGCAGGCCCGGGTCATCGCCGGACTGCGGGGGGAGGCCGCCCGCCACCCCGCCCACGTCGCGGCCCGTCTCGCCCCCGCCCTGGCCGGCCTGCGCCAGGCCGCCCGCGGCGGCGCCGCGGACGCGGACGCGGACGCCGGGCGCCGTCTCCTGGGCTGGACCACAGGACCGCACTGGCTCCACCCGGCCCCCAGGACCTGACCACCCGCGCACCGCCCAGGCCGAACCCGCCGCCGCCAAACCAGGAAGCCGTCGGCGCCGGCGGGTTCGGCTGGTTGGGCGGCGACCCGAACGAGCTCCAGCAGGTCGGCCGTCCGGTGGGGTGGTCTTCGTCGGTGGGTGGCTGCTGACCGAGGACGGTCCTCGAACGAGTGCGACCCGCGCCCACAAATCACCCGATCGAGTGAAGGTCGAACGCTCTCCGCCAATTCGGCACCCCGTCGCCGATGATGCGCTTGGCGCGACACGGGGGCACCCGCCATCCTGCGGGCGCCCCCACGATCCGTGCCGTCCATCCGCCGACGAACCTCGGAGCACACATGCGTCGCCCCACCACCGCCGCCGCAACCGCCCTGACCGCCGCCATAACCGCGGCCCTGCTGACCGGACCGGGGGCCGCCGTCCCGGCCCACGCGGACACCGCACACATCCCCGTCATCCTCATCCACGGCCGCAACGCGGACCCCGGAGTATGGGGCACCCTGATGACCGGCCTCCGTTCGAAGGACGTCCCGGCCTTCGCCTGGGGCTACGACACCTCCCGGTCGACCAACGAGGTCCTGGCCGGCGAACTGACCCAGTACGTCGACAACGTTCTGAGCCAGACGGGCGCGGCCAAGGTGAACATCGTCGCCCACAGCCTGGGCAGCCTGCCGAGCCGCTGGTACATCAAGTTCGGAGGCGGCAACCAGAAGGTCGCGAACTGGATCTCCCTGGCCGGCCCCAACCACGGCACCTCCCTCGGCTACCTCTGCGCCCTCTGGGACCAGGGGTGCAAGGACATGACGCCCAACTCGTGGGTCATCAGCCACCTCAACCAGGACACCGAGACCCCGGGTCCCACCCGGTACACGACCTTCTGGTCCCCCAAGGACGAGCAGATCTCCCCGACCACCAGCACCAAGCTGAACGGCGCCACCAACATCGAGACGGACGGCCTCAAGCACAACGACTTCCTGACGAACCCCGACGTCCTCGACAAGGTCACCGCGATCCTGACCAGCTGACACACAGCCACACCACCGCCCCGGCACCACCGGCCACCCGCCGTGTACAGATCCTCGGCGCGGTGGCCGGCCCCGCCGCGACAACGGCGCGACGAGCACATCTGCGTCGCCTGCCGGTCAAACCCGTGGGCGGCCGCCGGTGGCGGGGCCTCCTCGAAGGTGACCACGGTGTGGCGGACGTAGTGCGCGAAGATCTCGGCCACGGCGTTCAGGTCGGCCGGAACCGCCGGGCGGATCACTGACTCCATGGCGTCCACAACGGGAGGGTGTGGGCCGCGCTGCGCGGGCCACCGACTCGGGCCGTCGGCCGCGACTCTCCGATAAATCAGAGCGCGAACCCGGACAATCCATGGACCAGGAATACGGGCGAAATCGCCGGAAAGAAAAGGTGGAGATAGGAATCGAACCCATCTAAACGGCCCTGCAAGCCGTCGCCTCGCCACTCAGCCACTCCACCGCGGCAACGAGGGAAACATTACACGCACATGAACGGGGATTACCCGGCGACGCCGATCTTTCACTCCAGAAGACCCTTAATGCGTTTAGTGCTATTTCTCTCGACATGGTGTCGACAGGGTCCGGTGGGCCAGCGCGGAAAAGTCGCGGTGCGCTAGCCTGTGCCGATATCTCCGACCCGATGGGATTTCACTGATGGCCGTCGAGGAATCATGGTCCACCCGTACCACGGAGCTGCGCTGCGGAACCGCTGCGAACCGGTGCCAGTACAAGAGCCTCCCCCTGCGCGACCTTCCCCCGCTCGGTGTCGTGCGCCGCGCCCGGATCGTCCGCGAAGGCCTGCGTGAGCGCCGCGCCGCCGTCCCGACGCCCGGCCGGCCCTCCCGCTTCACCGAGGGAGACTGGGTCCGGGTGAAGGACGAGGCCACGGTGCGCGCCACCCTCGACGCCAAGGACCGCCACCGCGGCCTGTGGTTCACCCGCAGTCAGTGGTCGTTCTGCGGCGGCGTCTACCAGGTCGAACGCATCGTGCGCCGCATGATCGACGACCACTACCGCGTGCGGCGCCTGTCCGGCACCGTCGCCCTGGCCGGCGCCACCTGCCACGGCGCGGACGGGGCCCAGGGCTGCGGACTGGACTGCGCCCTGCTGTTCCGCGACGAATGGCTGGAGCCCGCCCCCGCGCCGGTCCCCGCCGCTCGGCCCGCCGCCCTCTGGGCGACCGTGCGCAGCCTCCCGGAGATCCACGCCACCCTCGACCCCGACGGGCGGCTGGACGGCGTCCCCTTCCAGCCGGGCATGGAGCTCCACGCCGACACCCGCCACAGCGCCACCGAACTGCGCCACCGCTCCCTCGCCTGGTGGCAGCACCCCACCAAGGGCCGCTGGTTCATCCTCAACGGCCTGCGCTGCGGCGGCGAGCCGCTCGCCACCGGCTGCGACCGCCGCTGCGCCCTGCTGTGGCACGAGTCCTGGCTGCATCTGGAACCCGCCGCCACCGCCCACTGACCTTCCGCCACCGCCCGCCGCCCGCCGACCACCGCCCTGCCGGGCACCGCCCTCCGCGGTGCCCGGCAGGTTTTCGTCGCCGGCAGGTCCTCGCCGGCCGCCAGCGCCGCCAGCGCCGTCAGCGCCGCCAGCGGTCGCGCACCAGCTTCGCGGCCAGGTGCAGCGGCCCGTCCCGGTCACCGACGTAGCAGCGGGGAAGCGCGTACACCCCGCTGTGGACCCCGGGGCTGACCGCGCACCCGTACCCGTAGCCGGCTCGCGCCACCGCTTCCACCGCGGCGGCGTCGAGCGAACCGTACGGGTAGCAGAACCCTTCGACCGCCTGCCCCGTCAGGTCCTCCAGCACGCGGCGGCTGTCGGCGACCTGGGCTGCCAGCTCCCGCGCGCCCAGGCCCGCCAGCCGCCGGTGCGTCAGCCCGTGCGAGCCGATCTCCAGCCCGGCGGCGGCGGCCTCGTGGACCTGGCACGCCGTCATCAGCGGCTTGCGCGGACCCTGCCGGTCCCAGTCGTTGTATCCGCCCAGCCGGTCGGCCACCACGTAGACCGTCGCCGTGAAGCCGTACTCCGCCAGTGCGGGCATGGCCTCCTCCACGAAGTCGCGGTATCCGTCGTCGAAACTCAGCCCCACCATGCCCGCCGCGCCACCACCCCGGTGCGAGCGCATCAGGGCGCCGACCGACACCCCGCGCAGCCCGCGGGCGGACAGCCAGCGCAGCTGGCGGCGAAAGCGCGCAGGGTCGACGGTAATCAGATAGGGATCCTCACTCGTTGACGCCACCGAGTGGTACATCAGCGTCCACGGAAAACGCCCCGCACCTCCACCGGCCGCTTCTTCCGGACTGTTGCGTGGTCGAATGATTCGCATGTTCTGCTCCAGCTGTCCGGCGGCACCGCCTGTGCAGGTGGCCTTCAGGGAAATTGCATTCTGGCAGCGTCGTACCCGGCTTCCATTCGCGCCAGGCGACTCCGCCCCATTTCACCCGGATGCCAGCCCAGAAGTCGCCCGACGAGTGCCCGGCCCGCACGGCCCGAATACCGGTTCCGCCCCGTCCGGAACCGGCCGACGTTTCACCTGGCCGCGACGGCGGCCGGTGCCCGTGCGGCGGCTCTGGCGGCATCGAGCGCGGCCCGGACCCGCGCTGCGCCTGCGGAGGCGATTCCCGTCGTGCGGCTGTCGTCCGCAGGGCGGCTGACGAGGCCCGCACACGCGCGACAGATGCCGGGCCGGGGGACGGGGTCGTGGCACTGGGCGCACTCGGCGTAGCCGGCCGCTGCGGGCCGTGCGGCGGCCCGGAGGGGCGGCATCTTGCGCTCCAGGCGGTAGCGGAGCACCGCGACCGCCGAGTACACCGGGGCGGGCAGGCCCGGCAGCAGGGCCCGGGCGAGGTCGGCGGGTGTGCTGCCGCGCTCCAGCCACTGGGCGACCAGGGGCGCGAGTTCGCGTGCCTCGGCCTCGCCCAGGCTCAGGCGCGGTTCGGGGCGGATGACCCGGAACAGGGTGGCGACCGCCTCGCGGAGCCGTTCGTCCGGCGCGTCCTTTTCGGAGTCCCCCTCCCGCCTTTCCGCCCCCAGGGCGGCGCCGGGCTCTCCGGACTGCCGGGAGGGGAGGGAGGGTTCTTTCACCGGGTTCTTTACCAGGGCGTCAGCGCCGCCGGTGGTCCCTTCGCCGGGGGCCGGACGGTTGGCACCCGGCGGCATCAGCTGCGGGGTGTCGTGGACGTGGGTCTCGGTGATGATCGTGCCGTCGGGCATCCGGATCTTCTCGACCCGGTAGAAGCCCGCCTCGGCCAGCTCCTTCAGCGCCTTGCGAATGGCGCAGCGCCCCTGGGGGCTGGTGTCGGCCATGTGCCGGCCGTCCTCGCGCCAGCCGTCCGGGCGGGAGAGGAGGTCCGCGAGCAGACCGCGAGCGGTGTAGGACAGCCGCCGGTACTGGAGCATCGTGTTGGGCAGCACGGTGAAATCGCGCACGTGGGCGCTACGATGGACGCGCATCGGGAGGTGCTTCTCCTGTTGCCGGGCCCCGGAGCGTTGGCGCGCTGCCGGGGTCACCTATTTGTGGTTAGGTCACGGAACGTACCACAACTATCTGACACACCAAGTGTGTTGACGCCAGCGGCCGGATCATATTCAAATCCTCCCGCCGATGGCCGGCACGAAGTGCGGCCAGGACCACCGAGGCCTTCCACGGCTGGACCCGGAAAAGGGTTCCATGACGGCCCCGACCGGGGGTTATCCCCCTCTCGCATGGGCCCGCTGCCCGGATGGATCGGTGGATCTTGAGCACCCAGGCTGAAGGCATACGAATTGCCGATGCATCCGGCAGGGTGCACAAGGAGGGTTCCC
This sequence comes from Kitasatospora sp. NPDC088160, assembly GCF_044741445.1. Lineage (NCBI taxonomy): Bacteria > Bacillati > Actinomycetota > Actinomycetes > Kitasatosporales > Streptomycetaceae > Kitasatospora > Kitasatospora sp. NPDC088160. Next base: position 114,469 of record NZ_JBIUSS010000006.1, read on the forward strand.
CCATGACCGATCGTTCTCGCCCGCTTCGACGTGCCCGCGCCTCGTCGTCCGGGCCGGGGCGAGGCATCGCGATGGTGGTGGTGACGGTCGCCACCGGTCTGGCCGTGGGAGGCGCTCTGCCCGCGTCCGCGGCACAGCCCCGCGGCTCCGGGTGAGGTCGTGCGGCAAGGCCTGGACCGCCTGGTGCACGAGGACAAGTACCCCGCCGCCCTGGCCTCCGACCTCGGCCGCGACGGGCGCACCCGCAACTACGCTGCCGGCGTCGCAGACTTGAGCACCGGGAAGAAGGTGCCGGTCGACGGGCAGGTACGGGCGGGGAGCAACACCAAGGCGTTCACCGCCACGGTCGTCCTGCAACTGGTCGACGAAGGCAAGGTCGCCCTCGACGCCCCGGTCGAGCAGTACCTGCCGAACCTGGTGCGCGGCGAGGGCATCGACGGCCGCCACATCACGGTACGTCAGCTGCTGCAGCACACCAGCGGACTGCCTGACTACGTCGACTTCGTGGGCGACCTCGTCGGCACGGAGCGCCACACCTACCTCCAGCCCCGAACCCTGCTCGACCTGGCGCTGGCGCACAAGGCGCTGTTCGCCCCCGGGACCAGCTGGGCGTACAGCAACACCAACTACCTCCTGGCCGGCCTGATCATCGAGAAGGTCACCGGCCGTCCGCTGGCCGAGCAGATCACCCACCGGATCATCGAACGCATCGGACTGCGCCACACCTACTTCCCCGGCGCGGGCGACGAGGGCATCCGGAAAGCACACCCCCAGGGCTACTACGCGCAGCCCGGGGGGCCGTTGGAGGACGTCACCGAGTTGGACCCCTCCTGGTCCTGGGCCGCCGGGCAGGTGATCTCCACCCCGAGCGATCTGAACCGATTCTTCTCCGCCCTCTTCGGCGGCAAGCTCCTGAAGCCCGCACAGCTCGCCCAGATGCGGACCACCGTCGAGGTCCCCGGCGGAATGTGGCCCGGTGCCCGGTACGGGCTGGGAGTGACCAGTACGCCGCTGAGTTGCGGCGGCCTGATGTGGGGGCACGGCGGTGACATCCCCGGTTACCAGACGCGCACCGGCGTCACCGATGACGGCCGCGCCGTCACGGTTGCCGTCACCGCCGACACGGCGCCCACCAAGCAGGGCCCCTCCGATGTCCTGGCCCTCCTCGACGCCACCCTGTGCAGGTGACGGCCGAGGCTCCGTAGTGAGAGTGGCCGTGGTTGGCGTCGCCCAGTTCCAGGATGGCGTCGGTGGTCGCGGCCACTCTCCAAACCCCCTGCACGCGCCGCCGCCCGAACTCATCGGTCCCAGGAGAAGAATTGTCCGGCAGTCCCAACTTCATTGCCAGCAGTCCGCCGACGGCCCGCCGCCCACCGATCGGCCCGCCCCGATCGCCCTCAACCGCTTCGCCGAAACTCAGGGTGCGGCGGCGCGTCGGCGGCTGGTTCGGCCACTGCTGCGTTGACCGTCAACGACGAGTGCGCGCAGAGCACACTGCGGAGCCGCACGGCAACTACGGTTCTTGCACGGCGAGAAGGCCGAGTCCGCGGAATCCCGGTTGCCGCCCCTGCACGTTCGCTCGGGGGGAGCCGAGGGATCCTCAGCGAAAGGAAGCCCGAAGTGCACCGGACAACTGCTCACCCGCTGCGACGGACGACGGCGTTGCGCCGGGTGGGGAACACGATCGCGGCCGCGATGGCCGGAGGCGTCCTGCTCCTGGCCGCCCCGGCCCCTGCCGGGGCGGTGGAACTGGACTGGCGGGGCGTCGGCGTCAGCAGCCTGTCCTACATGAAGACGGTGACGGTCAACGGCAACACCTACGACGTCACCAGGGGCCTCGACAACGGCATCTGGTTCCGGTTCAACAACGGCGCCTGGCAGCCGCTGGGCGGCTTCCAGGCCCAGAGCTACTACTCCCCCGCCATCGTGCAGTGGCAGGACCGTGTCATGGTCGCCCACCAAGGGGTGGACAACCAGATCTACTGGACCGCCGTGCAGAACCCGTCCGCGAACCAGTGGGAGCCGTGGCACCGCATCGAGGGTGACGCCGCCGCCTGGGGCGGCATCTCCCTGGAGAGCCTGGGCAGCACGGTGCTCTTCGACTGGGCGGACGTCAACGGCCTCTACCGGATCACCAGCGTGCACACCCGCCCGGACGGCACCCGCTCGCAGACCGCGATCAGCTTCCCCAACAGCCAGTGGCACGTGGGGCCGCAGGGAAGCGGCACGACGGGCACCCGGCGACCGAGCCCGATCATGACCTGGAACGAGGCGGCGGGCGGCGAGATGGAGCACATCTACCTGGTCGGAACCGACAACCACGTCTGGCAGATCTGGCGCAACCCCGCCACCGGGGCGACCGGAACCGCGAGCCAGGTACCGGGCGGGGCCGTGTGCATCTCCGGGGTGTCGGCCGCGCGGATGGGGTACCAGGACTACACCGTCGCCCCGGGCGACCCCCAGTACGCCAACCAGCGCCGGCAGATGCTCGCCTGCATCGGGGCCGACGGCTACGTCTGGATCAACACCTCCTCCACCGGCGGTGACACCTGGGACGGGTGGCGCCAGCCCGCCGGCGCCCTGGCGCCGTCGACGGACACCCCCGCGATCAACGCCACCGTCAACGAGTTCAGCATCGACATCAACTGGAACGGAGCCCGCAGCGGTCTCTTCCCCGACCACGCGATCGTCGAGAAGAGGATCCGGTAGCGGGACGAGGGCACCGGCGGGCGACGGCGTGGAGGCCCGGACGGCTCGCGGCGCGGGGCTGTCAGCCGACGGACTTCGCGTCGTCCGCCAGTACTTCGACGAGCCGCCGCTTGACCGCGTCGCGATGCGGGACCTGACGAGGCGGCTGCCCCGGCTGCGGCGGGACGCCGAGGTCGGTGAGGAGGTAGAGCATCCGCAGGGTGCGCAGCGCGTTGGACACGTATGTCGGGGTGGTGCCCCGGGCCACGGCCCGGAAGTCGGCGCCGATGTCGTCGAGCCAGGCGACGGACCGGTCCGCGGTGAGCTTCGGGTTGGTGAGGGTCAGCGCGATCGCACGGGCGAGCCGGTCGTCCTCCCGTTCGGCGTACAGGTAGTCGGTGGGCGCGAGGAGCCGGGCGGTCGCGAGGTCCAGCATCTCGACCGGTTCGACCTCGCGGTGGCAGCCGAGGGCACCGAGCAGGTCGGCGCCGTGCGCCACCGCGTGCAGCCAGCCCAACTGCGCGTCGTGGCCGCGCAGATCGCTCTCCGCGGGGTACCAGCGGACGAACGCGTCGAGCCATTCCTGCCGGAGGTCCCCGCGGCTGACGATCATGTCCAGGACCAGCGGCGCGAACGTGCGGGCCTGAATCGGCGAACCGGCCGCGAAGCGGGCCGCCATGTCATCGCCCAGGCGGACCCGCCGGTCGCCGTCGATGACGTCGCGCTCGATCCAGGTCCGCAGCACGACGTACGGGTAGCCGTCGCGCACCTCCGGGTCCGGATCCCGCAGGCACTCCGCCAGTTCTGCGGTGAGCTCGTCCAGATCGCCGCCCGGGGGCACCGCACATGCGTCGGAGTAGATCTTGTACCAGTCAGTCACGAGCAGCGAGGCTAGCCCGCCACGGACGGCGTGACCAGCGATTATCCGGATCCGCCCGCTGCTGTGACCGACAGTGCCGCGGGACGTCGGACGCCCATCGCCCCGGCCTCCCGCCCCCACTCCCCCGTCCACGTGGCGCCTGGCCGCCGTCACCGTGACGACCGCGCTCGCCGTCCTGGTGTTCTCGAACTCCTCGGCGTACGCCGAGGCGCCCGGTGAGAGCAGCAGGTGGGCCGACGAGATCGAGGACGACGTCCCCGTCGCGGCGAGCGGCATCATGGGCGAGGCGCGCGCCGACGACAGTGACCTCATCCAGGTGTGGCGCGGGGCCGACGACGCCGACACGTACCTGTCGCTCGACCACGGGCGGCCGATCACGCTCGCGGGCCAGACCAACGCCCGCCCGCAGGTCGTCTACGCCGACGGCACCCGCGCACCCAGCACGTCACCACCAACCTCTCCGTCGAGGTCGACGAACCGGCGGGCACGGCCGTCGCGCGTTCATACGTCACCGTCCTCCGGGCCCTGCCCGGCTTCCCCTTGCAGCCCATCGCCGCCGCCCGCTACCACGACCGCTTCGAACTCCAAAGCGGCCAATGGCAGTTCGCGGAGCGCCGGGTGCGCCTCACGCTGGTCGGCGACGTGAGCCGCCACCTGCGCCAGGCCGCCGCACCCCGGTAGCCCCCAACCTCACGGGACAGGAAGGCTAGGCATCCGTCCGCACGACCGCGGTGAGGGTCTGCTCAGGGCTGCCGTCGGCGGGCCGTGCGGTCACCGGGTCCCCGTTGCGCCCCGCGGTGCTGGAGGTGAGCGCCCAGCCGGCGGGGTTGACCACGGCCCGGCGGGCACCGTCGTAGCTCCACCGCTGGGCCGCGGAACCGTCGCAGGCGGCGCGCACCACCTGGCCGCCGACGGCCGCAGGTGCGGCCAGGCACTCGTTGCCCTGGGCGGTGTGCAGGCTGCCGTCGCGGGCGAAGACGAAGAGCTGGTTGGCGTTGGACGTGGTGGCGCAGCGGTAGCTGATGGCGCCGTTGGTGCCGCCGCGGTCGAGGCAGGCGCCGTTGGCGAACCGGAGCGGCCAGCGGGCGGACTGGCCGAGGCCGAAGGAGGTGCCGGCGGTCTCGTCGGTGACGGTGGCCGTCACCCAGTGGGTGGCGGGGTCGATCCGGACCTGGAAGGCGTACGTGTGGCCGGTGACCGGGCGGCCCTGGTTGACGGTGCTGTTGGCGCACTGGAGGTGCTGGCCCTCGCCGGTGCTGTTCCAGCAGTGCGAGCCCTGGGTGCCGTCGGCGCCGAACGGGCGAGCGGTGATCGGACGCATGACGGACCAGCCGGGCCCGCCGCCACCCGATCGGGCCACCTCCGGCCGCGACACGGCGAAGCGCCGAGACAACGGCGGTTCGGATGCGGAAGGCTGACGCCACCCTGCCCGGGGCCTCGCGGCGCGGCGGGAACGAGCGACCGGAGCGACCGGAGCGACCCGAGACCGGAATGGTGGCATGACCGTTCAGGACACCCCGCCCACCGGGACCACCCGGCGCGGCGACTTCGCCGAGCTGCACCGACGCGTCTCCGACGCCGGTCTGCTGCGCAGGCGTCCCCTGTACTACGCAGGCCGGAGCGCCGCGCTGTTCACCGCCCTGGCGCTGCTCCTGGCCGGGTTCGTCGCGCTCGGCGCGAGCTGGTGGCAGCTGTGCATCGCGCCCCTGTTCGCCTTCGTCCTCGGCCAGTTGGCGCTGCTGGGGCACGACGTCGCCCACCACGCGGTGTTCGCCGGCCGGCGGGCGACCGACCTGGCGGGCATCGTGCTGGGCAACCTCGTGGTCGGCATGAGCTACGGATGGTGGGTGAGCGACCACAACCGGCACCACGCACACCCGAACCGCGAGGGCCACGACCCGGCCGCGGACTCCCTCCTCTTCGCCCGGACCACCGAACAGGCCTGCCGGACAAGAGGGTTGAGGCGGCTCGCGGCCAGGTACCAGGCGGAACTGTTCTTCCCGCTGCTGTCCCTCCAGGCGCTCGGGCTGCTCCTCGCCACCTGCCTGACCCTGACCCGCGGCACCGTCCGGTACCCGGCCCTGGAGCGCACGCTCGCCGCGCTGCACTACGCCCTGGCGGTGGCCCTCCTGGCCGTCGTCCTCGCACCGCTCCAGGCGCTGGCCTTCGCCGTACTGTTCGGTGCGGTCCTCGGCGTGTACCTGGGGTGCATCTTCGCGCCCAACCACAAGGGCATGCCGATGACCGGCCCGGACGCGGAGCGCGCCGACTTCCTCCGCCGGCAGGTGCTGCCGTCGCGCAACCTGCGGGCCGGCCGGTTCGTCCACTTCCTCTTCGGCGGCCTCGGCTACCAGATCGAGCACCACCTCTTCCCGGCCATGCCGGTGGCGGCGCTGCGCCCCGCCTCGCGCATCGTGCGCGACTACTGCGCCCAGATCGGCGTGCCGTACAGCGAGGCGAGCCCGGTCGCCTGCTTGCGGGAGATCCTGCGGGACCTGCAGGCCGTCGGCCGCTCGCTCCCCGGCGACCCGGCGCAGTCGGGCCCGCCGACCCGGCCTTCCGCTCCAGAGCCGACCCGGCCGACCGCCCCGGAGCCGCAGGCCGCGCCCGAAGCGGGGGCGGCGGTACGGTGAGCGGAGTCCTGTCCGGGCCGGCGGCGCGCACCGCGGACGGCCCGGCCCCCGGCGGCGAACGGCTCCGCGTCCTGATCGTCACCGAGTCCTTCGCCCCGCAGCTCAACGGTGTCGCCCACAGCGTCCTCCGGACCGCCGAACACCTCGTCGCCCGGGGCCACACCCCGGTGGTGGTGGCACCCGCCGTGCGGGCACCGGCCGCGCGGGCCGCGCGACGGCACGCGGGCGACCTGCGCCGCGATCGGGCGTACGGCTACGAGGTGGTCCGCGTCCCGTCGGTGCCACTGCCCGGCTACCCGGAGGTGCGGGTCGCGCTCCCGGGGCGCGGGGTGGCCGACGCCATCGAGCGGCACCGCCCGCACGTGGTCCACCTGGCCAGCCCGTTCGCGCTCGGGGCGGTCGGCGCCGCGGCGGCCGACCGGGCGGGGGTCCCGTCCGTGGCGGTCTACCAGACCGATCTGGCCGCCTACGCCAGGACCTACCTGCCAGCGCTGGGCGCGGCCGGGCCCCTGTTGGCCTGGTGGCGGCTGCGACGGGTGCACTCCCTCGCCGCGCGGACGCTGGCACCGTCGCGGGCTTCGCTGCGCGCCCTGCTCGCGCACGGCATCCCCCGGGTCCACCTGTGGCCGCGCGGCGTCGACTGCGCACGGTTCCACCCCCACCACCGCGACGAGACCCTGCGCCGGCGCCTCGGCCGCCCCGGAGACGTCCTGGTCGGGTACGTCGGACGTCTGGCGCCGGAGAAGCACGTCGACCGGCTGGCGGAGGTGTCCCGGATCCCGGGGGTTCGGCTGGTGGTCGTCGGCGACGGCCCGTGCCGGGCCCGGCTGGAGGCCGTACTCCCGGACGCGGTCTTCCTGGGCCTCCGGTCCGGGCACGAACTCGCCCGGCTCTACGCCTCGTTCGACGCCTTCGTCCACGCGGGGCCGTTCGAGACCTTCGGCCAGACCCTCCAGGAGGCCATGGCGAGCGGGCTGCCCGTCGTCGCCCCGGCGGCCGGCGGACCGCTCGACCTCGTCCGCCCGGGGCACACCGGGTTCCTCGTCCCACCCGGCGCGGCGGACGGGTTCCGGGAGGCCGTCGAACGTCTCGCCCGCGACGACGAACTGCGGGCGGCGTTCGGGCGGGCGGGCCGTGCCTCAGCGACGCAGCGCAGCTGGGAGACGGTCGGCGACCGCCTCGTCGAGCACTACCGGCTCGCCCTCACCGAGACGGCCGGGCCACCCCTGCGCCGCTGAGCAGGCCGGCGGACCCGCCCCGAAGAAACGGACCACCATGCACCACCCCCTCGCCGCCGAGTACGTCCGCAGCCCCGCTCCGGCCGCCGGCACCGCCGTCTTCCTGCACGGACTGGGCGGCTGGACCCACAACTGGGCCCACCTGATCGACCTGCTGCGGACCTCGGCGCACTGCCTGGCCCTCGACCTCCCGGGCTTCGGAAAATCGGCACCCCCGCCCGACGGCGACGTCACCGTCGAACGCCAGGCCGCGGCCGTCGCCCGCCACCTCGACCGGACCGGACACCACCGCGTGCACCTGGTCGGCAACTCCCTCGGCGGCCTGATCGCACTGCGCCTCGCCGCCCAACGGCCCGACCTGGTCGCCACCTTGACCCTCATCTCGCCCGTGCTGCCGACGTTCCCGCCCGCCCCGGCCCTGCGGGTGGCCCTGCTCGGCCTGCCGGGCGCGCCACGACTGCACTCCCGCCTCCTGGCCGCCCAGAGCCCCGACCGCCAACTGGACGACCTCTACCGCCTCATCTACGCGAACCCCGCCCTCGTCGGCACCGAACAGCGGTCGGTGGAGGCGCGCGAGCGCCGACGCCGCGCCGAACTGCCGTACGCACAAAACATGCTGGCCGAAGGTGTGCGCTCGGTGGTCCACGCGTTCCTGCGACGGGGCGAGGCCTCCGCCTGGCACCTGGCGCGCCGCGTCACCGCCCCCACCCTGCTCGTCTACGGCCGGGACGACGCCCTCGTCCCCTTCCGTACGGCGCCCCGGGCCTACGCGGCCTTCCGCGACGCCCGCCTCCTCACCCTCCCCGGCGTCGGCCACGTCGCCATGCAGGAACGGCCGGCCCCCGTGGCCACGGCGATCCGCGCCCTGATCACCGGGTCGAGCCCGCGCGGCGCCGTCACTGTGCCGGAATCGCGCGCACCGGGTGCTTGCTCAGGATCGACACGCGGTTGAAGGCGTTGATGGCGATCGCCACCCAGATGACCGCCGAGATCTGGTCATCGGTCAGGACCTCGCGGGCGGCGCCGTAGGCGGCCTCCTGCGCGACGGCGTCCGACGGGTCGGTGGTCACCTCGGCCAGGGCGAGCGCGGCACGCTCCTGCGGCGTGAACAGTTCGGTGTCGCGCCACGCGGGCAACGTGCCCAGGCGCTGCGCGGCGTCACCGGCCTGAAGAGCGGCCCGGGTGTGCACGTTGAGGCAGTAGGCACACCCGTTGATCTGGGACACCCGAAGATTGACCAGCTCCACCAGCCTGCGGTCCAGCCCGGCCTCCGCCGCCCCCACCCCGGCCGCCTCGGCGGTCGCCCGCAACGCCCGGTAGGCCTGAGGGCTCTGCTTGTCGATGAACACCCGCCGGCGCACCGGGGCCGCGGTCACATCGGTGGTCACATCACTCACGGGAACTCCTCTGGCGGATCAGCAGATCAACGGATCACTCGTGGCCGGCATGTCACCGCACCATCATAGTTGAAAGTGAAACCACTTTGGAAGGCGACCCCCCGGGAGGCCGCAACATGACCGTCATCGAAACCGACCCCGCCGACCCACGAGACCGTCTCCGGATGGGACTTTCGCATGTCACAGGCCCTGTGGTACCTCTGATGATCACCAAATGTCGGTCAAGGGGTGGGAATGGACAAGAAAAAGATTCTGATCGGATGCGGGGCGGTACTCGCCCTCGGTGCCGTCCTCTCGCTGTTCGAGGACAAGCCCGATAAGGCGACTGCCGAAGCGAAGCCGTCCGCGAGCTCCCCGGCGGCCCCGGGTCAGCAACCGGCCGACGAGGCCCCGAAGCCGACGTCCGCGATCCCCTCGCCGGACTCGGCGCAGACCGTCGCCCTGATGGCCGCCCTCAAGGCCGTGGACCCGGGTCTGGTTGCCAAGCAGGACCGCGCCGTCTCCCGAGCCCGTAACACGTGCCTGGACGCGCGCGAGAACAAGGACGCGGCGACGGTTCAGAAGAACACCAAGTCACGGTTCGAGGGCGGCACGGTGCCGTCTCTGACGGACGACCAGGCCGCACAGATCGTCGCCGCGGTGAAGTCGACGTTCTGCGGCTGACCTGTGCCGTACAGGCCCCGTCCAGCACCGGGCGGGGCTCTGCTGCGGCGAGGATTGTCGGATAGATCAGTTCATCATGAGCACCCGGTGATGCCAACGGGCGTTCAGAAACCCCGCCCGGTCACGGCCAGGCGGGGTACGGGCGGCCAGGGGCCGGGGGCGGCGGGGGGTGTCGCCGGTCAGGGGGCCTGGGTGTCGGCTGCGGGTGGGGTGGGCGCGTCGTCGGCGTCGTCGGGCTCGTCGGCCTTGGCGCGGACGTCCTTCGGGGTGGGCGCCACGATGTTCCGTTCCTCCGCGGACCGCTCCCGTACGGTGTCGTCGCCGTCCCGCGAGGCGTCGTGTTCCGCGGGGGTGGTGCCCGTGTCGTGCGTGCTCATGGCGTAGCCCTTCTCATCAGGTCAGTCGGCAGATCCGGTGCGCTCTGGGGGCGGCCTCGCGGGCCCGGTGGTTGCTTCCTGCTCGAACCGGCGGGCCTGGCCGCTCCTCCTCGGGGTTGCCCCGGCGTCTACCCCGAACGCCGGTCGCGACGCGTTCGCACGGCCTCGGAGATCCGGTCGGCGGGCCCTGCCGTTCCTGGCGCCGCTCCGGCCACGACGCCACGACGGGATCCGGACCCGTGCAGGACCCCGGCGCTAAGGAGCCGTCCGGCGGGCGGCCGTGCGCCGCAGCACGATCTGGGGCAGGACGAGCCAGGTGGTGGTGAACCAGAGCAGGACGGCTGCGCTGAGGACCCAGGCGGCGACCGGGTTGCCGGTGGCGGTGCGCAGCAGGAGCAGCAGGGCGGCGGCGATGGTCAGGGCCAGGGTGACGAGGCCGGTGGCGATGAGGTGGCCGGCGACGTGGATGAGTTCGGGTTTCATGCCGCGGCCGGCGAGGAGGCGGTGGAAGGCCACGGGGGCGACGAGCGTGCCGGTGGAGAGGGCGCCGAGGATGACGGTGGCGACGTAGAGGTCCTTGTCGAAGTCGGGCAGGCCGGAGAAGCGCGGGGTGAAGGCCACGCTGATGAGGAAGCCGAAGAGGATCTGCGCGCCGGTCTGGCACACCCGCACCTCCTGGAGCATCTCGCTCCAGAGCCGGTCGGCCCGTTCCTGGGGCGTCTCGTCCCTGCCCCCGCCGGGCGACTTGTCGTCCTTCAGCACGGTTTCGTCTCCCTGTGCGCGGATGCGCGGATGCGCGATGCGGGCAGGTCGGCAGGCCCGCAGGTCGGTGCCGGCCCTTCGGGCCGCCGGGTCAGGGGCGGTCTTCGTGGTGGCCGCAGAGCCAGGCCAGCGCTTGGTAGGCGCCCAGGGCGTACGCGGCGTTCGCGCTGTCGTCCGCGCCGTCGCCCTCACCCGAGGCCGAGGCCAAGGCCAAGGCCGAGACGTCGCGCAGACGGACGGCGGCGGCCTGGCACTCGGCCAGGAGCTGCGCCCGGCACGGCCCGGTGGCGCCGAGCGCGGCGGCAGCGGTGAGGGGCGCCGCGACCTGGGCGCCGGCGGCCCATCGGTAGGCCCCCAGGATCCCGTGGTCGAAACCGGTCCACGGCTGCGGGCGGCCGTTGGCCGCCTCGATCGCGTCGAACACCTCGTCCAGCAGGCGCACCCCTACCGCCGGGATCGTCGTCTCGTCACTGGTCATGCCCGCAACCTACGTCGCCCGGACGCGGCCCGCCCCCGGGCGCCCGGTCCGTCCCGGGGCCGGCCGGACGGACGCTGGGCAATCGGGTGAACCCCACGACGGCCGCCGAGGTGGCGCCGGTGGGTCCGGATCAGGCTCGGAGCGCGGTGCGCAGCGCCGGGACCGGGTGGCGGCGGACCACTCAGTCGCCCGTTGCGGGCAAGGCGATGCGGCGCACCTGTCCGGCTTCCAGCTCGACGACGACGGCCAGCACCGGGCGCAGCCAGCGCACCATCGACCGCGCGCCCGGATGCGGCTTTCGCAGCCGCCCGGCGACGGGCGATCCGAGCTCCGCCCGCTCCTGCCCGGACAGCTCGCGCGTCACCAGCCGCCGACCGTCGACGAGTACCACCAGCAACCGCCCCGGCTCGCCTGGTTTGCACGGTTTGCCCGGTTCGCCGACGGCCCCGACCACCCAGCCCCTCACCGCAGCCCGCCCGGACACCGTTCCAGCGCGGGCGGCACGATCATCGACGGACTCCTTCCGTGCACGAGGTGTGATCACCCGAGCATGGCAGCAGGCCCCGACGGGCGCGATCCATGCGGTCGTCGGTCCCGCCGCTCTTCCAGGCGGGGCCGGGCCGAAACGGGGCAAGGGGTGCTCGCCTCGAAAGGCCCACCCCCGGATGTGGGTCCGCCGGCGATGGCCGAGGCTCGGTGCATGGCATCGATCATCGTGCTCTTCGAGCTGGAGCCCGACGGGGCCATCGGGGCCATCAGCGCGGAAAGTGCGGAAGATGCGGAAGGTGCCGAGCCCGCCGTGATCGCGGTGCACGCCGCCGGGGCCGATCCCGACGTGCCCGAGGACCCGCAGCCGTACACGCTGTGCGGGCTGGAGACCGGCCCGATGGAACACACCCACTACCGGCCGCTCCGGCCCGGCGAGCCCTGGTACCCGCCCACGCTCGCCGACCAGCGGTGCCAGGAGTGCGAGCGCGCCCTGCGTACGCAGTGACCGCAGTGCCCGCAGTGCCCGCAGCGCCCGCGTACGGCGCTCACAGTCCGGGCGCGTACGGCGCGATGCCGACGATGAGGATGTCGCGGCGGCCGTCGCCCCCGTCGTCGCCGAGGCGGACCGGGCCGACGTAGTGGCTGACGCGCCGGTCGTGGACGCCGTACCCGTCCAGCGGTTCGGTCAGGACGAAGCGGGTGTGGATGGCGTCGGCGGGCAGCGCGTCGGGTTGTCGGCCGGCGCTCTCCGGGGTGGCGATGACGTTCTCGCCCCCCTCGATGTTCCGGCGGCCGACGAGGTGGGCGAAGGTGAACGTGGCCGGTGAACCGCCGTCCTGGTGAAGGCAGTTCGGCGAGGACACCGCGACCTGGCCCCGGTCCTGCACGCCGAGCGCGATCAGGTGGATGCCGACGTAGACGGGCACGCGGTGCAGGTCCTCCAGCCACAGGGCGTGGTCGAGGTCGGCGCGGACGAGGGCGTCGAGCAGCCGGTTGCCGTGCAGGGCGGGCGGGATGTCGGGCAGCCGGCGGCGCAGCCGGGGGTACTCGGGGTTGTGCTCGTCCTGCCAGTACTCGGTGACGGTGCCGAACTCGCCGTCGGGGGCACCGGGGATGTAGGACAGCACACCGGTCCAGGGCAGGTAGACGGCGTGCGAGTAGCGGCGGAACCGGTTGGTCTCCCGCGCGTACGGGTCCGGGGGCAGGTCCCGGTAGGCGTCGGCGAGCCGGGCGAAGTCCTCCGCCAGTGCCTCGGGGTCGACGCCGAGGTCGGCGGCGCTCAGGCGGGCGTAGCCGTCGCGGCGCACCAGGCCGCCCCGTTCGGGGGTGCGGCCGTTCGGGTTCGGGGTGGCGTGCATCGGCTTCCCAAGGGGTTCGCGGGCGGCCGTCGGCGCGGGTCCGTCCCCCGGCCGCTCCCTGCCGGCTCCCTCCAAGCTGGCACGCCCGTCGCGGCCGCGCCGCAGTGGGGTCCGCCAGGCGGGTGACTGCGGCGGGGCGGCGTCCGGGGGGATCATGCAGCTCGCCAGGTCGTCCACCACCGCCGGCAGGCCTCCGGCGCGGTGTGCGGCGCGTTGGCGGTGGGCGCCGCTGCCCCGGGTGGCGAGCCGGTCGACGAAGGCGGTGACCCGTTCCAGGTCCCCCATGTCCTCCAATGCGGCGCCGATGTGCTCCAGCAGCCGCCGTGCGCGTTCCGGGGCGGGCAGCATCCGTCCGGTCAGGGCGTCCGTCCCCCGCCCCGGCCAGCCGTCGCGGGTGGCGTACCAGTAGGCGCCGCGCAGCAGCTCACCGCTCAGCCGGGGGCCCTGGTCGCCGTGCTCCGCCAAACGGGCGGAGGTCACCACCAGTCCCCGGACGACGGCCGCCAGGGCCACGGAGTCGACCGCCTCGGCCGGAACGTCCATGCACCGTACTTCCAGGGTCGGCAGGTTCGGGTGCGGGCGGGTGTCCCAGAACGGCAGCTCGGCGAAGGACATTCCACCGACGTCCGCCATGGCGGTGGCGAAGCGCCGGTAGTCGTCGAAGGATTCGACCCTCGGCGGCGGCCCGAGACCGGGGAACCGCAGGCGCAGCACCGACCGCCAGCTCGCGTACGCGGTGTCCCGTCCGGCGTGGAAGGGCGAGTTGGCGCTCATCTCGACCAGCAGCGGCAGCCATGGCCGCAGATGGTTACCGACCAGGGCCGCCACCTCCCGGTCGGGCAGGAACACGTGGACGTGCAGGGCGCAGACGGCGAAGTCATCCATCATCGTCCGGAACAGTTTCACCCCGTCGCGGTACCGGGGGTGATCGCCCACCGGCGCCACGTCGCCGCCGATCACGGGCGTCGCGCTGGGACAGACCTTCAGGTTCTCGGCCGTCGCGCACGCGGCCAGTTCGCGGCGCAGTCGCGTCAGCTCGGCGGACAGGTCCTCCATCGTGCTGCACGGCGGTGTCCGCACCTCGATCTGGAGGTCCGTGAACTCCCCGGACACCAGCTCCCCCAGCACGCCGGCGGCGCGGGCGGCCAGCCCCGGCCCGGCGGGCACCGCGGCGCGGGTGGCGGCGTCCACGAGGAAGTACTCCTCCTCCACCCCCACCGTCGGCGTCGGCTGCCGGCCGCGCCCCGCACCGTCCGGCACGGGCCGCCGGGAGCCTTCCGCGCGTACCGCGTCGCTGCCGTCCACCCCACCAGCGTCACTCCCCCGGCCCGCGCCGTCATCCCGTATCTGCCGTCATCCCGTACCTGCCATCGGTCCGGCCGCCGCGGAGGTCCCGAAGGATGTGGCCCCGCGGACGAACGCGACGGCGCCGACCGCCGCCACGCCGGTCGGGGCGCCCACGGGGGCACCGGGGTGCCAGGCCTCACCACGCGTCGCCAAGGCCGTTGGAAGCAGGGTCGGGACCCGTCCGCCGGAGGTGGCCCGGGCTGGTCCGGATGCCACCGAGCGGGTGCGGCGGACCGGCCCAGCAGCGACGTTGAGAAGATGGACATCGTCGTCGTACTTGAGCTAGACATGCCGACCAACGTGCGGCTCCTCGGCCCCGACCACACCCCGGCGGACCCGGAGAGCCCGGTGCGCCGCGTGCACGCCGCCCCCGCGGAAGCCTCGGGCACCTGCGGCCGCCGCACCCTGTGCGGCCTGGACACCGACGGAATGACCCTCGCCCCGCACCGCTACGCCCACCAACCTCCAGCGCACTGGCTCACCTGCAGCACGTGCCAGGCCGCCAGACAGGGCCCCGCACCCGACGCCACCGGAGCAGCCGCCCAGGACCACCACGAGGACGACGCCCACCCGGCGGAAACCGCCGCGCGCTGAGCACCGCACCCACCGCGTCGAGCGTGCGGGCGGCGGCCGACGGCCGGTCGCCTCCTCAGCGCGAGCCGACCGCTTCGGACCGTGTGCGCAGCGCGGCGTCGACGCCCCGCAGGAAGTGTTCGAGGTCGTCGGGGTTGCGCGAGGTCACCAGCCGCCAGCCGTCGGCATCGTCCGTGACCAGAGGTTCGTCCGTCCAGGTGGCACCGGCGTTGGCGAGGTCGGTGCGCACGGAGGGGTAGGAGGTGAGCCGCTTGCCGTACGCGACGCCCGCCTCGGCCGGCAGCCACGGCCCGTGGCAGATGGCGGCGACGGGACGCCCGGCGACGGTGAAGGCGACGGGACGTCCAGCGACGGTGAAGGCGAGCACGGTGTGGACGGCCGCCTCGCGGAGCCGGAGGGTGTCCGCGGTGATGGTGCCGCCCGGGACGAGCAGCAGGTCGTAGCCGGCGTGGTCCACCTCGTCGAGGGTGTGCACGGAGGTGTGCGGGTCCGGCAGGTGTGCGGGTCCGGCAGGTGTGCGGGTCCGGCAGGTGTGAACGGCGCCGGTGCGGGAAGCCGCCCGGCATGCTGCTGCTGCGACCACCGGGGGTCTATCCGCCGCAGGGGGACACCGAACTGCTGGCCGCCTGTGTGCGCCGGGAGCCGCTGGACGGCTCCAGCCGGGTGCTCGACCTGTGCACGGGGACGGGCGCCGTCGCGCTCGCGGCCGCGCGCAGCGGGGCACGGGTCACGGCGGTCGACCTGTCCGCCCGTGCCGTCGCGGCCGCCTGGTGCAACTCCCGCCTGCACCACCGCCGGATCCGGCTGCACCGGGGCGACCTGCTGGCTCCGCTCTCCGGTGGCCGCTTCGACCTGGTGACCGCCAATCCCCCGTACCTCCCCACCGACCCCGGCAAGGGGTCTCCTGGCCGCGGCGCGGCCCTGGCCTGGGACGCCGGCCCGGACGGGCGGCTGGTCCTGGACCGGATCTGCCGGACGACTCCCCGCGTGCTGGCCGCCGGCGGCGTGCTGCTGATCGTGCAGTCCGCGCTCGCGGACGTCCCGGAAACCCTGGCGCTCCTGCGCGCGGCCGGGCTGCGCACGAGCGTGGCGGCGCGGCAGCGGCAGCCCTTCGGGCCGGTGCTGACGGCCCGCGCCGCCCTGTTCGAGCGACTCGGGCTGATCGGGCCGGGCGAGCGCGAGGAGGAGCTGGCGGTGGTGCGCGGTGTCCGCGAACGCTGACCGGGACGTCACCCGGGTGGTCGTCGTGCCGGGCGGTCCCCTGCTGGTCGAGGGCCCGGTGGAGGTGGTCCTGCCGGACGGCACCCGGCGGGTCTCCGAGCGCCCGGTGGTGGCCCTGTGCGCCTGCCGGCGCAGCCGGACGTATCCGTTCTGCGACACCAGCCACCGGCGGCACGGCCGCCCGCCGCAAGGCTCGGGAGCACAAGAAGGCTCAGGAGCACGGCACGGCTCAGGAGGAGGAGTCGGCGAGGGGTGAGCGCAGGGAGGTCCGTCCGGCGCGCCAGCAGCCGAGCAGGTGGTCGGCGAAGCGGCGGTCGGCCGTCCCGGCGGCGGCGATGCCGAAGGCGATGTCCGGCGCCGACTCCGGTTCGGCGGCGAGCAGTTCCTCGATGACCCCGCGGCGCACCAGTTGCTCGTGGACGGCGTCGGCCTCGATGTGTTCGCGGTAGAACAGCGTGCCGTCCTGGCCGCCACCCAGGCGTTCCAGCGCGGCGGCCAGGCGGGCCGAGCCGGGCGAGGAGGTGATCTCGATGGCGGCGAACTGCCCGATGGCGGCGCCGCGCAGCACGCGGTGCAGGCCGAACAGCGTCATCAGGTTGACCGTCGCCAGCATGGGCGCGGGGACGACGTCCAGGTAGTGGCCGTACTCGGGGTCGAGGCCGAAGGCGGTCATCATCCGGGCGAACAGCAGGCAGTGCGCCCGCTCCGGGCGTCCGGCGCCGTACTCGTCGTAGGCGATCGCCATCAGCACCGCCTGGGCCGGCCCGTGGATCCTCGGCAGGACCCACAGTTGCGGATCGGCCTCCTTGAGGTGGTAGACGGACCGGTGCACCAGGTACTCCCGGGCGTGGTGGCGCTCGCCCTCGGCCAGCAGGAAGTGCGAGGGCCCGGTACCCTCGGGCGGCTGCGTGAGCAGTTGCTCCAGCACCTCGGGCAACGCCGGTACGGGTTCCGTCTCGGCGCGCACCCTCGCCAGGAACGATCGCTCCAGCTCCCGTCGCAGGGCGAGCAGTTCCGGCTCCCACTCCCAGCCGGGGTGGACGCCCGGCAGGCCCCGGTCGTGGAGCTCGTAGCACAGGTGCAGCGCGAGCTGGTGGTCCTCCCCCCAGGGGTCGTGGAGTGGGCCCGGTGGCGCGAGCAGCCGTCCGGCGCCGGGCGGGCCGGCGGTCACCAGCCCGAGCACCGCCGCCGACAGCGGTCCGCGCGGTCCGGGCAGGCCGGGCGGGCCTGGCAGGCCGCTCATCCGCCGCTCCCCCGGCCATCGGCGCAGGCGCAGAGCACGGCGAAGGCGACCGCGAGGGTCAGCGCCCAGCAGCCCGTGAAGGCCCACAGGACAGGTGGCTCCGCCGTCCGGAGTCCGGCCGCGAGCAGGCCGAGCGACAGCAGAGCGAGCCCGAGAACAGGGCCCGGCCGTACCCCGCGCATCATGTCCCAGGCCCTGCTGCGCAGTCCGAGGCCGAACCTGTGCAACCGTACTTCCAGGACGCGGTCGCGGCGCAGCTCCCGTTCGATCCCGAGCAGCGCCTCCTGCTCGCGTCCGTCCATGGTGCGTCCTCCTCGCGGGGTCATCCGTCGTGGTCCGGCGGAGCGGCTACCCGGGAAGCGCGAAGGCTAACGCCGCCGCCGGCAGCGCGGCCTGCCGGAGGAGGGCCGCCCGCCCGCCGAGGAGCACTGCGTGCGGGACCGCCCGCCGTTACATTGAGGCGCAGGGGGCGGCAGAAGGGGTGGGAGATCCCGAACGGGGTGGCTGATGCACTCGATCACCGACTGGCTGGACGGCCTGTCCGGCCCGATCGTGTACGCGGTCGTCGCCGCCCTCGTCTTCGCCGAGGACGCCCTCTTCTTCAGCTTCCTCATCCCCGGCGAGAGCGCCGCCGTCCTCGGCGGTTTCCTCGCCCACCAGGGCAGGGTGTCCATCGGCTGGCTGGTCCTCGCCGTGGTCTGCGCGGCCATCCTGGGGGACTCCGTCGCCTACGAGATCGGCCGCCACATCGGCCCGGCGGTCCTCGACACGCGCATGCTGCGGCGTCATGAGGAGCAGGTCGACAAGGCCCGTGACCTGATCCGCCGACGGGGGCCGGCGGCCGTCTTCTTCGGCCGCTTCGTCGCCTTCTTCCGCCCCGTGGTGCCCACGCTGGCCGGCGTCTCCCGCATGCCGTACCGCCGTTTCCTCCTCTTCAACGCCCTCGGCGGCCTCGCCTGGGGCGTCGGGTTCACCCTCCTCGGCTACTTCGCCGGGGCCGCCTACACCAAGGTCGAGGGCACCGTCGGCGGCGTCGTCGCCGCCCTGCTCGCCGCGGTGGTCGTCATCGCCCTCGTCGTCTGGCGCGTGCGCCGCCACAGGTCCTCAGCCCGTACGCGGTCCCGCCGTACGCAGTCCCGCGAGGCCCGGGACGAGAAGCGCTGACGGCCGGACCGCCCAACTGACCTCACCGCGCGCGCAGGGGGCCGGGACCCGCCCCCGCCCCGATCCCGGCCCCGGCCCGTCGCGGTCGGCAGGGCCCCGTCAGTGCTGGTTCTCGGCCTGGAACATCCAGCTGTGCTTCTCCAACTCGGCCGTGAGTCCGATCAGGAGGTCCTGACTGACGGGATCCGCCGGGCCGGTCTCGTCGATGCGCACCCGCATCCGTTCGATCACGGCGGCGAAGGCCTTCACCAGGTTCTGGACGGCCGTCACGTCGGCCGTCCAGCCCTCGGGGAAGTCGGGCAGGTTGCTGGTGGCGGCGATCGTGGCGGCCCGTCCGTCCGGGCTGACCCCGATCGCGGCGGCACGCTCGGCCACCTGGTCGGCGTAGTCGCGCGCGGTGGCGACCACGTCGTCGAGCTGGAGGTGGACGGAGCGGAACCGGGGCCCGTAGAGGTTCCAGTGCGTCTGCTTCGCCACCAGGGACAGGTCCAGCAGGTCGACCAGGGTGCCTTGGAGGGCCTCCCCGGTCGTCTTGCGTTCGCTGTCCGGCAGCGGGCTGCTGATGACGATACCCATCGCTGAGTTCCTTCCGGGTCGGGGGAGCCGTCGGCCGGCCCCCGCGGTGCTGGCGGGCCCTCCACCCGGCGGTTCGGCCTCGACGGACCGTTCTCGGATTCCGGAGGACGGTGCTCCGAGGCGCCGGGGCGTCCGGGACGAGGACGAACGACCGTCCGGGCAGCGGGACCACGCGGCGGCTGCCCCTTCTCGCCGGACGGAAACCACCCGCCTCGCACCGGGAACCGCGCCGGAGCGGTCCGTACGCGATCGAACACGCCGCGCACGCGGGGTTTCCGGGATCAGGGCCATGAATCGGCCCGGGGCGGGTAGCCGAGCGCTGCCGCCGCCGGCACTCGGTGCCGCTGCGGGCAACCCGGCGCCACTGCCAGAAACGGAGTCCGTCGCATGACCGTCGTCACCTCCTGGTCCACCGCCGTCACGCTGCCCGAAGGCCCGTTCCCCGATGTGACCGTCGAGGCGCAACTGCGCTTCGACACCTCGCTGCCGTACGCGGTGTGCCTGGTCTTCCCGCCCCTCGGGGGCGGCGGGGAGGCGCGGTGGGTCTTCGCGCGTGACCTGCTGAACGAGGGCCGCCACGCCCCCGCCGGCCACGGGGACGTGACGGTCGCGCCCGGGCGGGCGGGCCGGGTCCTGGTCACCCTGTGCGCCGACAACGGCCGGGCCGTGATCAGCATCCCCGCGGACGCCGTGACGGCCTTCCTCCTCGACTCCTTCACCCTGGTACCGGCCGGCACCGAATCCGACCACCTCGACATCGACGCCGTCCTCGACCGGATCCGGTCCTGACCCGCCACGGCCGACGGCGGCGACCGCTCGGTGAAGGGCCGGGCGTGCCCGGGGAGGGAACCGAACCCATTCCGCCGCGGGCGGGATGGTTTGCCCGGCCCGCAGAGCGGTACACGCGGATCATGGGCGCGGCCGGAGAAACGACGGCTCCACCACCCCCGGACGGTTCCGGCATCACCATCGAACGGCCGGACCGCCCCTCCTGACAACCGTCCCAGTCACCACATGGGAGGACCTCGTGATCGTCCTCGGCGTCATCCTGCTCATCGTCGGTTTCGTCACCGGGATCTCAATCCTGTGGACCATCGGCATCATCCTGGCCGTCATCGGCCTCGTCCTGTGGATCGCGGGCTCCGTCGGACACGCCGTCGGCGGGCGTCGTCACTACTACTGATCCACTCGTCCTATTTTCTGCACCACCCGCCCCATCCCCTGATCCGCCCGTTCACCGGCTCGTGCGGCTGTCGGCCCCGGCACCACGTGGGTGCCGCCGCCGACAGCCGCACGGCGCCGTCAGCCGCACGGTGCCGCCCACCGTCCTCAACGGCAGAGGCGGCCGGCCCTCAGCGGCGGTGACGGCCAGCCCTCAGCGGCGGTGGCGGCCGGCGCTGCGGCCGGGCGCCGGGACCACGCCCGGGGCGGGGAGGAACAGCCGGGCGACCTCGCGGCCCAGGTTCACGCCGATCGCCACCGCCATCGCCGTGGCCGTGGCGCGCCCGACACCGACGAGCCCGATCTCGGGCTCGCCCCGGACGAAGGCGAGCAGCCCGAAGTACAGCAACGAGCCGGGCAGCAGCGGCCCCAGTGCCGCGGTGACGTACGGCAGCGAGGAGCTTCCCCGGTAGCGGGCCATGAGCTGGCCGGACAGGCCCACCAGCCCGGCGGCGAGGCCGGTGGCCATGATGGGCTCGCCGCCGGCGTTGACCAGGACGCCGTACGTCGTCCAGCCGACCCCGCTGTTGAGCAGGACGGCCGGCAGCGTGCCCGGCTCGGTGTTGAGCAGCACCGCGAAGGTCAGGGTGAGCAGGAGCGCCGCCACCAGCTGGAGCGGCGGGTTCGACGCCGCGACCGGGACGGGCCGGGCCGCCAGGTCGGCGCCGTTGTTGACGCCGATGTAGAGCACGGTCATCACCCCGACCACCACGCCGGCCATCATGTACAGCGTTTCCATCAGGCGTGCGGCCGCGGTGAGGTAGAAACCCGCGAGGCCGTCCTGCGCCGCCGCCACCATGGGCCATCCGGGCAGGAGCGTGTACAGCCCTCCGGTGATCACCACCGATCCGCCCAGGTTCAGCCCGTTGAAGGACAGCAGGATGCCGATCGCCGCCGCCGGGGTCGCGGCCGTCGCGATCCGGTAGAACTCCGGGAGGTCGTGGCGTCCGACCAGCGCCGCGAGCCGGTCGCCGGCCAGTGCCGCGGCGACGGCGCTGACGAACACCAGCCAGGCCCGGGCGTCGGCCCGGCCGCCGACCAGCAGCGTCGCGGCGCCGGCCAGCAGGCCGGAGGACAGGACCAGGAGCCAGGCGGGGTAGCGGCGGCAGTGCCGGCGCACGGCCCTCAGCCGGTGGTGGGCGTCGTCGACGACGAGTCCGCCGGTCGTGATCTCGGTGACCAGCCGGAAGAGCACGGCCAGCCGCGCGTAGTCCCCGGCCGGGTGGCGCACGGACCGCTCGACCGTCACGGGTGGCTCCGAGGGGCCCGGCTGGTACGAGATCGCCACCCGGGTGAAGGTGACCTGGGGGTCGCAGGGCTGGGCCCGGTAGGCCTGCGCGACGGCGAGCATGGCGGCCTCGACGTCCTCAGCGGCCTCGCCGCAGGCCAGCATCAGCTCGCCCACCAGCAGCGCGAGGTCCAGGACGGCGGCCACCGCGGCCGGCCCCGGGTCGTCCGCGCCGGGTTCGCCGGTCACCAGCGGACGGTCGGTGGTCGGGGTGCGCAGCAGCGGCAGCATCAGGTCCGGCCAGGCCGCCGTGCCGTCGGCATCGGCGGATCCGCTCGCCGCCCCGGGCGGCGCCGGCCGGCCGGGAGCTCGGCCCTCCCCCGGAACTCGACCTTCCCCGGGGGCGGGGGCGGCCCCGGGGGCCCCCTCCGGACTCGACTGGGGCGGGACTCTTCCGGTCCGGCTCGCCGGCCCGTCCGCCTCGGCCCGCACGCCGAACTGCTCGTGTTCCGGCATCGTCGCTCCCTGCAACACCCCCCACCTGATGACCTTTCGCACCCATTCGACTACCCGCAGCCATCATTTCGTGAACGTCTCGACCGGAGCGCGGGGGTCCGTTCACGCCCGCCGTTCGTGGGCCGACCCGCCGCGTCCAGGCCGGGGTCCGGGGAGATTCCGCAGTTCAGCGGCCTGACACCGGGGCCTGAGAGGGCGAACGGCCATCGAACCGGGGCCGTCCGGGTGAAGCCCGGGACGGAGGGCGAGCCCCGTCCGGCCGTCCCGCCGCCACGGGATATGGCTATCGGGACACACGATCGGAGCGGACGGGAGGAGCGGCGTGCGGCTGTCGAGGTGGAGGGCGCGGGCCGGGCGGCGGGCGGAGCGGGCCGCCCGGAACACGGCGGTCGCGCTGGACCGGCGGCTGCCGCTGTTCGACGGGGCCAAGGGCCTGCTCCGGAAGGTCTTTCCCGACCACTGGTCCTTCCTGCTCGGCGAGTTGGCGCTCTACACCTTCGTGCTGCTGCTGTTGACCGGCGTCTTCCTGACGTTGTTCTTCACACCGTCCATGGCCGAGATCGTGTACGCCGGAACGTACCCGCCGCTTCGCGGGGTGCGGATGTCCCAGGCGTACGCCTCGACGCTGTCGATCAGTTTCGACGTGCGCGGCGGCCTGCTGATCCGCCAGATCCACCACTGGGCGGCGCTGGTGTTCACCGCCGCGATCTGTGCGCACCTGCTGCGCATCTTCCTCACCGGCGCGTTCCGCCGCCCCAGGGAGGTCAACTGGCTGGTGGGACTGACGCTGTTCCAGCTCGCCCTGCTGGAGGGTTTCGCGGGCTACTCGCTGCCCGACGACCTGCTCTCCGGCACCGGCCTGCGCACGGCCCAGGGCTTCATCCTGTCGGTCCCGCTGGTCGGCACCTACCTGAGCTTCTTCCTCTTCGGCGGGGAGCTTCCCGGGCACGACATCATCCCCCGCCTGTACAGCGCGCACATCCTGCTGCTGCCCGGTCTCCTGCTCGGCCTGATCACCGCGCACCTGATCCTGGTCTTCCACCTCAAGCACACCCAGTGGGCCGGGCCCGGACGCACCGACCGCAACGTCGTCGGGAAGCCCCTCTTCCCGCACTTCAGCGTCCAGACGGCGGGCCTGATGGCGATGGTCTTCGGGGTGCTGGCGCTGGCCGCCGCCCTCGCCCAGGTGAACCCGATCTGGCTGTACGGGCCCTACCGCCCCGACCAGGACTCCACCGACGCGCAGCCGGACTGGTACATGGGGTTCATCGAGGGCGCGCTGCGGCTGATGCCCGGGGCCGAGACGCGGCTGTGGGGCCACACCGTCGCCTGGAACCCGCTGATCCCGGCCGTGCTGTTCCCGCTGCTGTTCTTCGCCGCCCTGTACGGCTATCCGTTCTTCGAGCGCTGGATCACCCCGGGCAGCGGCGAGCAGCACCTGTGCGACCGCCCCCGCAACCGGCAGACCCGGACGGCGCTGGGTGTCGCCGGGACGTGCTTCTACGTCGTCCTGCTGGTCGCCGGCGGCCAGGACGTCGTCGCCCGGGCACTGGACGTGCCGGTGGAGGGCCTGAACCGGTTCCTGCGGGTGGGCCTGTTCGTCGGGCCGGTGGCGGCCTTCTGGATCACCCGGCGCCTGTGCCTGGCCTTGCAGGAGCGGGACCTCGAACGGGTGACGGAGGGCGACGAGACCGGGTTCGTGCACGAGGCCGTCGAGGGCGCCTTCCACGGCGAGCACCGGCCGCTCCCCGCCGGCCTGCGCTACACGCTGGCCCTGCGCGACGCCCCGCTTCCCCTGCCGGCGCCGGGCGAGGGCGCCTCGCGGCGCGCACGGCTGCGGGCCGCCCTGAGCTCCTGGTACTACCGGGACAACGTGGAGACGGCGGTGGACGAGCCGCGGCCGGGGCCGCTCGCGCCCGCCGACGCGGGACGCTCCGAGCGGTGACGACCGACCGCTCACCACTCAGCGCTCACCGCCGACCGGCCGGACTCACTGCGCGCGCTGGGCGTGCTGGAAGACGAAGCCCAGGACGCCGGCGCCCGTCACACCCGCTCCGATGAGGAAGAGCCACAAGGCGTACACCAGCCCCAGCCCGGTGACCGCGACGCCGGCCGCGGTGAGCAGCGGGTAGTAGCTGCGCGGTGCGAAGAACTCCAGCGGCCCGGCGCCGGTGACGATCTCGGCGTCGGTGCGGTCCTGCGGCCGACGGCCGCGGCGGGAGTACTGGGTCCGGAAGAAGAACGCGATCAGCGTGGACATCATGAAGGCCACGACCAGCGCCGCCTTGCCGGCCGGCTCCCGGGCGAACCAGCCGTAGATCGAAGCGGCGACGGCGAAGAACAGCGCGACGCCCGCGAACAGGTAGGACTCGGTCTTCACCGCGCGTTCTCCTCGCCTTCGAGCGCCGTGCGCGAATACTCCGGGTGGTGCAGGTCGAAGGCCGGGCCTTCGGAGCGGATGCGGGGCAGGGCGTGGAAGTTGTGGCGCGGCGGCGGGCAGGAGGTCGCCCATTCCAGGGAGCGCCCGTAACCCCACGGGTCGTCCTCGGTGACCCGGACCCCGTACCTGGCGGTGCGCCACACGTTGTACAGGAAGGGCAGGGTCGACGCGCCCAGCAGGAACGCACCGACCGAGGAGACGGTGTTCAGGGTGGTGAAGCCGTCCGAGGGCAGGTAGTCGGCGTAGCGGCGCGGCATGCCCTGGGCCCCGAGCCAGTGCTGCACGAGGAAGGTGATCTGGAACGCGGGCAGCAGCATCCAGAAGTGGATCCTTCCGAGGCGTTCGTCCAGCAGCCGGCCGGTGATCTTGGGCCACCAGAAGTAGAAGCCGGCGAACATCGCGAACACGACCGTCCCGAAGAGGACGTAGTGCAGGTGGGCGACCACGAAGTAGCTGTCGGTGACGTGGAAGTCGATCGGGGGCGCGGCCAGCAGGACGCCGGTCAGCCCGCCGAGGAGGAAGGTCACCAGGAAGCCGAGGGAGAACAGCATGGGTGTCTCGAAGGAGAGCGAGCCGTTCCACAGGGTGCCGATCCAGTTGAAGAACTTCACCCCGGTCGGCACCGCGATGAGCAGCGAGGCCAGGGAGAAGAACGGCAGCAGCACCTGGCCGGTGGCGAACATGTGGTGGGCCCAGACGACCGCGGACAGCGCGGTGATCGCGATCGTGGCACCGATCAGTCCGTAGTAGCCGAAGACCGGCTTGCGGCTGAACACCGGGATGACCTCGGAGATGATGCCGAAGAACGGCAGCGCCACGATGTACACCTCGGGGTGGCCGAAGAACCAGAACAGGTGCTGCCACAGCATCGCCCCGCCGTTGGCCGGGTCGAAGACGTGGGCGCCCAGCTTGCGGTCCGCCTCCAGCGCGAACAGCGCCGCGGTCAGCGGGGTGAAGGCGAGCAGCGCGAGGATCGAGGTGAACAGCACGTTCCAGGTGAAGACCGGCATCCGGAACAGCGTCATGCCCGGTGCCCGCAGGCAGACGATGGTGGTGATGAAGTTGACGGCTCCCAGGATCGTGCTCAGACCCGCCACGATCAGCCCCACGGCCCACAGGTCGGCGCCCGTTCCCGGGCTGTGGAGCGGCCCGTTCAGCGGGGCGTAGGCGAACCAGCCGAACGACGCGGCGCCGTCGGTGGTCAGGAAGCCCCCGACCACCATCAGGCCGCCGAACAGGTACACCCAGTACGTGAACGCGTTCAGCCGGGGGAACGCCACGTCCGGGGAACCGATCTGCAGCGGCATCACGGCGTTCGCGAAACCGGCGAACGTCGGTGTGGCGAACAGCAGCATCATGATCGTCCCGTGGATGGTGAACAACTGGTTGTACTGCTCGTTGCTCACCACCTGCAGTCCCGGCCGCATGAGCTCCGCGCGCATGAGCATCGCCAGCAGCCCGGCGAACAGGAAGAACCCGAACGCCGTCGTCAGGTACAGGTTGCCGATGGCCTTGTGGTCGGTCGTGCTCAACCACCGCAGCACCGCCGAGCCTTGACGCCGGCGGGCCACGCCGGGCGCCGGGCGGGCGGCGGCCCGCCGCCGGGTCTGCGCCATCCGCTTCCTCCTCCTGCCGGGGCCCGCCCGTACCCGCAGGGGAAAGACGCGGAGACGCTCGCCGGGACACACGCTGTGTCGCCATGCAATCACCCGCCGTCGCGCGGGCCCCTGAACCGGAGTCGGCGTGGCGGCCCCGACCGGGCGCGGATGACGAAGTCGGCGCACTGGTGCGATCCGGTGGGGCGCCGTCCCAGGTCAGCCACGAGTCAGCCGCAGGTCTGCGGCGGATCAGCCGCGGGTCAGCCGCGAGGCGTCGAACTCGGCCCAGATCGTCTTCCCGTGGCTGTGCGGTTCGGCGCCCCACCGGTCGGCGGTCCGCTCCACGATGAACAGGCCGTGGCCGCCGGGGAGGGCCGGGTTGTGCGGGCGGCGCGGGGTGGGCAGGGTCGGGCTGCGGTCGCTGACCTCGGCCCGCAGGCGGGTCCCGGTGGCGTCCAGGACCAGTTCCAGCGGGCCGTCGCCGTGGAGCATGGCGTTGGCGACGAGTTCCGCCACCAGCAGGACGACGTCCGCGAGGGCGCCTTCGCCGGCGCCGGGCCCGGCGGCGGACGCGTACCAGTCGTCGAGGGCGCGGGCGGTGAAGGTCCTGGCGTGGGCGACCGGTTTGGGGATGCCGGACAGGGTCAGCCGCCTGCGCTGGCCGCCGACGGGCAGCACCGGGCCCGGCTGGTGCGGGTCGCCGTCCAGGGTTCCCCGGCTCATCGTCATGTGAGGACACCCTTTCGGATCGACGGCGGTCTCGCACGGTCGGTTTCCCGGCAGTTCTCGGATTATGCCCCGTGCCGGCGTCGAACCGGGGCCGGGGCGGCCGGCCCCGGGCCGAGGCCCTGGCGGCCCGAGCCGGGGCGGTCAGGCCGCCAGGGCCTCGTCGACCGAGTCGTGGATGGAGAACACCGCCTGCGCGCCCGTCAGTTCGAGGACCCGCATGACGGTGGGCGCCACGGCGGCCAAGTGCAGGTCCAGCCCCTCCTCCGCCGCCGCGAGGCGGGTCTTGAGCAGGAGGTTCAGGCCGGAGGAGTCGCAGAAGCCCACCCCGGCGAGGTCGATCACCACCGCGCCGCGGCGCTGCGCGATCACGCTGGTGAGCAGGTTGGCGGCCGAGGCGAGCGTCTCGATGTCGAGGTCGCCCACGAGGGCGCACACCACCGCGCCGGAGGCCGTGGCACGGGTCTCGACCACCAGTTCCGCGGGCCGCGGGCACGCTGCCGGCGCGGCGGCCGCCCGAACGTCGTCGAATGGCATCATCGTCGTCTCCTCCATGTCCATGCCTTCCGACCATACGGAGGTTGTGCCGGACTGCCAAACACGGGGGTGTGCGCCCGGTTTGGTCCTCCCCGGGGCTCGTGTGGCCACACATGCTCAGTCGTCCTCCAGCCCGTCGCGCAGGTGCCGCAGGGTGCGGCTGAGCAGTCGGGAGACGTGCATCTGGGACAGCCCGAGGCGGGCGCCGATCTGCGACTGCGTCATGTCCTCGCAGAAGCGCATGGACAGGATGAGCCGTTGCCGCTCCGGCAGGTCGGCGATGAGCGGCTTGAGCGTCACCAGGTCCTCGACGAGGGCGAGGTCCCGGTCGTCCTCGCCAAGCCGGTCGCCCAGGGGGCCGGGGGCGTCGTCGTCGTTGCTGCCGCCGAGGTCCAGGGAGCCGGCGGTGTGCGCGTTCGCGGCGGTCAGCCCTTCGACGACCTCCTCGGGGGAGAGCGCGAGGTGCTCGGCGAGTTCGGCGACCGTGGGGGCCCGGTCCAGGTCCTGCGACAGGCGTTCCTGCGCCTTGGCCAGGAGGATGCGCAGTTCCTGGAGGCGCCGCGGCACGTGGACGGCCCACGTGGTGTCGCGGAAGTGGCGCCGGATCTCGCCGAGGACGGTCGGTATGGCGAAGGTGGTGAACTCGACGCCGAGGTCGGGGTCGAAGCGGTCGATGGCCTTGATCAGGCCGACCGCGCCGACCTGGAGCAGGTCCTCCTGCGGCTCGCGGTGCGAGTTGAAGCGGCGGACCGCGAACCTCACCAGGGACAGGTTCGTCTCGACCAGGGTGGCGCGGACGTAGGAGTACTCCTTCGTCCCCTCCTCCAGCGTGCGGAGCCGGCGCAGCAGCACCTTGTTGAGCTCGCGCGCGTCGGCCGGCGCGATCTCCCGCAGGTCACCGGCGTCGGCGAACTCCGGCGGGAGCAGGTCCCGAAGCCCTCCGGCGTCGGCGAGTTCCGGCAACGGCAGGTCCCGGGGCTCTCCGGCAGGAGCGGCCGTGCGGGACGGACCTCCCGTCGACGGGTGGGCGGAGGCGGGCAGTTCCCCAGTGGTCGTGGCCATCGGACTCCCTCTCTCGTGCTCTCTCGTGTCGGCGCGGTCTGCCCCCCGGTACCCCGTGTCGGCGGATCGATGCAGCCGCCCCCCGTGGAGGTTTCGTGAAGCCCGCACCGGCGCCGGGGCGCGGACGCGCGTCCGGGCGACGGGCGGGGCGTACGACCGGGTGGCGACCGTTGTCCGGCGGTGTGCGGGCTGGGGTAGCCTCCGAGGGCGGTACAACACCTGGAACGACGGCCAGGTCCCCCGGCCCGTCCTTCGGGGTGCCCACGACCGGATTCGGGCCAGTCGGCCCGGCGTTCCACGGAGGCGACGTTCGATGGCTGGCCCGACCACGTCCCGCGACTCACAGCACCGCCCGGACGAGGGGGCGGGCGCCGCGCAGGTGGGTGAGCCGGAACTGCGGCTGCTGCTGGCCGGGTTGACGGCGGTGCGCGACGGCGATTTCAGCACCAAGCTGCCGGGCGACGCGGACGGGCTGCTGGGCGAGATCGCCACGGTGTTCAACGGCATGGTCGACCAACTGTCGCGGTTCACCTCGGAGGTGACCAGGGTCGCCCGGGAGGTCGGCACCGAGGGCCGGCTCGGCGGCCAGGCCCAGGTGCCCGGGGTGTCGGGCACCTGGGAGGACCTGACCGACTCGGTCAACGCGATGGCGGGCAATCTCACCACCCAGGTGCGGGACATCGCCCAGGTCGCCACCGCGGTGGCCAAGGGGGACCTGTCGCAGAAGATCACCGTCGACGCCCGGGGCGAGATCCTGGAACTGAAGAACACCGTCAACACGATGGTCGACCAGCTGTCCTCGTTCGCCGGTGAGGTGACCCGGGTGGCGCGGGAGGTCGGTACCGAGGGCATCCTGGGCGGCCAGGCCGACGTCAAGGGCGTCTCGGGGACGTGGCGCGACCTCACGGACTCGGTGAACTTCATGGCCGGCAACCTCACCGGCCAGGTCCGCGCGATCGCCCAGGTGGCCACGGCGGTCGCGCGCGGGGACCTGTCGCAGAAGATCACCGTCACCGCGCGCGGCGAGATCCTGGAACTGAAGGAGACCATCAACACGATGGTCGACCAGCTGTCCTCCTTCGCCGACGAGGTGACCAGGGTCGCCCGGGAGGTCGGCACCGAGGGCCGGCTCGGCGGCCAGGCCGAGGTGGAGGGCGTCTCCGGCACCTGGAAGCGCCTCACCGAGAACGTCAACGAGCTGGCCGGCAACCTCACCCGGCAGGTCCGCGCGATCGCCGAGGTCACCAGCGCCGTCGCCGCCGGCGACCTCACCCGCTCGATCAGCGTGGACGCCTCCGGCGAGGTCGCCGACCTCAAGGACAACATCAACGCCATGGTCGGGTCCCTGCGCGAGACCACCCGCGCCAACGAGGAGCAGGACTGGCTCAAGACCAACCTCGCCAGCTTCTCGGCCCTGATGCAGGGCCGGCGCGACCTCGGGGTCGTCGCCGAGTCCGTCATGGACGAACTCGCCCCCCTCGTCGGCGCGCAGTGCGGCGTCTTCTACCTCGCCGAGGACAGCCCCGTCGGGACGGTGCTCCAGCTGGTCGGCTCCTACGCCTTCCCCGACGGCGAGCGCCCCACCCGCTTCCGCCTCGGCGAGTCGTTCGTCGGCCAGGCCGCCCGCAGCCGGCGCGCCATCACCGTCGACGCCCTGCCGCCGGACTACCTGGCCGCCGCCTCCGGCCTCGGCCGCACCGGGGCGCTGTCCCTGGTGGTGCTGCCCATCGTGGTCGAGGACCAGGTCCTCGGCGTCATCGAACTGGCCTCCGTCCGGCCGTTCACCCAGGTCCACCTGGACTTCCTCGACCAGCTCATGGAGACCATCGGCGTCAACGTCAACACCATCATCGCCAACGCCCGCACCGACGAGCTGCTCGACGAGTCCCAGCGGCTCACCGCCGAACTCCAGGTCCGCTCACAGGAGTTGCAGTCACGCCGGGACGAGTTGCAGGCCTCCAACGCCGAGCTGGAGGAGAAGGCCGACCTGCTGGCGGCGCAGAACCGCGACATCGAGACCAAGAACCTGGAGATCGAACAGGCCCGCCAGGAACTGGAGGAGCGCGCCCACCAGCTGTCCCTCGCCTCGAAGTACAAGTCGGAGTTCCTGGCCAACATGAGCCACGAACTGCGCACGCCGCTCAACAGCCTGCTCATCCTCGCCCAGCTACTCGCCCAGAACCCCACCCGCAACCTGACCGCCAAGCAGGTCGAGTACGCCGGGATCATCCACTCCGCCGGCTCCGACCTGCTCCAGTTGATCAACGACATCCTCGACCTGTCCAAGGTCGAGGCCGGAAAGATGGACCTCAACGTCGAGGCGGTGCCGCTGCGCGCGCTGCTCGACTACGTCGAAGCCACCTTCCGCCCGCTGACCAGCCAGAAGAACCTCGCCTTCACGGTGCGGACGGTCCAGCAGATCCCCGCCGAACTCCTCACCGACGACTACCGGTTGCGCCAGGTGCTGCGCAACCTGCT
The DNA here is from genome assembly GCF_044741445.1 of Kitasatospora sp. NPDC088160. NCBI lineage: Bacteria > Bacillati > Actinomycetota > Actinomycetes > Kitasatosporales > Streptomycetaceae > Kitasatospora > Kitasatospora sp. NPDC088160. The sequence goes on from NZ_JBIUSS010000006.1 coordinate 145,383, forward strand.
GTCCAACGCCGTCAAGTTCACCGAGCAGGGCCGGGTCGAACTGCGCATCGAGCCCGCCGACGAGACCGACCTGCCCGACGCCGTCCGGCGCGGCGGCCCGGTACTCGCCTTCCACGTGAGCGACACCGGAGTCGGCATCGCCCCCCAGCACGTGGAGAGCGTCTTCGGCGCCTTCCAGCAGGCCGACGGCACCACCAGCCGCAAGTACGGCGGCACCGGCCTCGGGCTGTCCATCAGCCGCGAGATCGCCTACCTGCTCGGCGGCGCGATCACGGTGGAGAGCACCCTGGGCCGGGGCAGCACCTTCACCCTCTACGTCCCCGCGACCCGCCCCGACCTGGCCGAGACCGGCGCCGACGGGGCCCGCAGGACGCTGGGCACCGGTGGCACCGGCCCGTCCGAGGCCCCGGAGCGCGCCCCCTCGCCTCCCGCCGGTCAGCCACGGCGCCTGCTCGTGGTCGAAGGCCGCCCCAACGGCCTGCTGTCCCTGGTGGCGGAGAACGCCGTCGCCGACGTCGCCCGCTCCGCCGGCGCGCAGCGCCGGGTCGAGATAGTCACCACGGTCGGTGCCCCGGAGGCTGCCACTGCGCTCGCCACCGCCCCGTACCACTGCGTCGTCCTGGAACTCGACCTGCCGGACAGCGCGGCGGCCACGCTCCTGGCGGAGATGGAACGCGACCCGGCCCTGCACACCGTCCCGGTGCTGGCCCACAACAGCCGGGGCGTCACCACCGACGACGAGCACGCCGTCCGCCCGGAGGGGGAGCGGCCGCTGGAGCTCATCTCCAGCCTCGACGAGCTGCGCGAACGCATCGCCCTCCACATGAGCGCCGACGGGCCCGGGCGCGTCCTGCCCCCGGTGCGCCGGACGGACGGGAACCCCGCCCGGGGCCGCGGGGCCGACCCGGTGCTCTCCGGCCGCACCGCGCTGGTGGTCGACGACGACGACCGCAACCTCTTCGCGATCACCAGCATCCTGGAGCTGCGCGGCATGCGGGTCCTCCAGGCCGAGAACGGGCTCGCCGCGCTCCAAGCCCTCCGCGCGCACCCCGGGATCGACGTGATCCTGATGGACGTGATGATGCCCGAGATGGACGGCTACACCGCCACCGCGGCGATCCGCGCCATGCCCGAGCACGAGGGGCTGCCGATCATCGCGGTCACCGCCAAGGCCATGATCGGCGACCGGGAGAAGAGCCTGGCCTCGGGAGCCAGCGACTACATCACCAAGCCGGTCGACGCCGACGCGGTGATCGGCAGGATCAGGGACCACCTCACCCGGTAGTCGCCCTGTCCCATGCCCCCGTGTCCCCTCGCGCCCACCCCGACAGTCCAGACTTCAGGAGCCGACAGCCGTGCACCATCCGCAGGAGCCGCGCGCCACGGACCGTCCCGCAGCGGTCGGACCGGCCGACACGCCGAGGGTCGGAGCGCAGCGGAGCGCTGCCGAGGCGCAGGCAGCGGCCCGGGCCCGCTCCGGAGGCGAGTCCGCGGCGGTCGACCGGCTCGCCACCACGGTGGAGCGGCTCAGGCTGGAACTGGAACAGGCCCAGGCCCAGGCGGCGGGCCGCGCCGTCGTCGAGATGGGCGTCGGAGTGCTGGTGGAGCGCCTGCGGTGCGGGCCCACCGAGGCCGCCAGGCAGCTGGAGAGCCTCGCGGAGCAGGCCGGGGTGACGGTCCTGGCGCTCGCCGCCGACCTGGTCAACCAGGCCGCGGCGGACGAGATCTCCGCCCTCGCCCGCGAGTTCGTCGCGGACGCCTCGGCTCCCCCGGCCGAAGCGGTGGCCGTGCGGCTGCGCAGTGCCGAGGCGGACGTGCTCGCGAGCGGTGACGCGGCGGCGGCGGCGCGTTCCATGCTGGAGCACGCGCTGCGACCGCTCGGCGTGGCCGCCGTCGCCATCTGGGCGGCCCACCCGGACCTCTCCCTGTCGCTGGCGGGCAGCGCCGGTTTCCCCGAGGAGGAGGCACGCCGCTGGCGCCACGTCCCGCCCGGCGTTCCGACCCCCGCCCGCCGTGCCCTGGACGAGCGGGCGGCGGTCGGCTACCCGACGCTCGCCGGCGCCTCGCTGCCCTCGATCGGCCAGCACGAGATCCACGGCGGTCGGCTCGCCGTCCCGGCCGGCGTCGGCGGGCGGCTCATCGGCGTCCTGGAGATCTGCTGGCCCGGCACGCTGCCCGAGCGCTCCCAGCCGCTCCAACGCCAGTTCGAGGCGCTCGCCGAGCTGGCCGCCACCACGCTGGAGTCCTGGAGCGGGCAGGAGCCCTCCGCCTGCGACCCGGCCGACGCGCAGTTCGGCGAACTGCGGCAGCTCACCGACGGCCTGCTCGACCCGTGCATGATCCTGCGGGCGGCGCCGGACAGCGACGAGTTCCCGCCCCGGTTCGTGATCCGGCACCTCAACCCGGCCTTCGTCGACTTCGCCGGCCGGCCCACCGGCGTGATCACCGGCACCCGCCTGCTGGAGGCGTACCCGCTGGCGGCCGAACCGGGCGGCCTGGCCGACAAGGTCGAACACGTCTTCGCCACCGGAGAACCCTTCCGCGCCCAGGACATGCGCCTCGCCGCCCTGGTCGACGGAGTACCGCTGACCACCCGGGCGCAGGTGAGCATCAGCCGGCACGGCAGCCACCTCGCGGTCGTCTGGCGCCTCGACGACGGCACCCCGCGCGTCGCCCGCCTGCTGCAGCACGCCCAGCGGCTCGGCCGGATCGGCGGGTTCGAGGAGAACCTGCGGACCCGGCAGATCGCCTGGAACGAGACGGTGTTCGAACTGCACGGGCTGCCGCCCACCGCCGCGCCCCTGGCCCTCGACCAGCTCCCCGACCACGCCCACCCGGACGACCGCCACGCCATCGACCGGTTCCTGCGCACCCTCCTGCACCACCAGCGCCCGGCCTCCACCGCCTTCCGCCTCCAGCGGCCGGACGGCGTCACCCGCCACATCCGCGTCGTCGCGGAGCCCGTCCGCGATCCCGGCAGCGGTCTCGACGGCGATCCCGGCAGCGCTCCGGACAGCGGTCTCGGCACCGTCCGCGGCGCCTACCAGGACATCTCCGCCCAGCACTGGACGGAGGTCGCACTCGCCGCCACCCGCGACCAGCTCGCGCAGAGCGAACAGCAGGCGGCCGAACGCAGCCGCCTCGCCCTCCAGCTCCAGCACGCCATCATGCCGCCCACCCGGGGCCCGCTGGACCTGCACGACCTGAGCGTCGCCGTGCGCTACCGCCCGGCGGAGAAGGACCACCTGGTCGGCGGGGACTGGTACGACACCCTCGCCCTGCCCTCGGGAGACGTCCTGCTGTGCGTGGGCGACGTCTCCGGGCACGGCATCGAGGCCGCCACCGGCATGGTCGCACTGCGCAACGCCCTGCGCGGCCTGGCCGCCACCGGCGCCGGGCCGGCCCAGTTGCTGAGCTGGCTCAACAGCGTCACCCACCACCTGACCGACAACGTCACGGCCACCGCGGTGTGCGGCCTCTACGAACCCGCGACCCGCCGGTTGCGGTGGGCCCGCGCCGGGCACCCGCCGCCGGTCCTGCTGCGTGGCGGGCGGGCGGACATCCTGCCCCAGCTGGGCGGCATCCTCCTCGGCGCGATCGGCCACGCCGACTACGAGCAGGGCGAGCTCGTCCTGGAGGCCGGCGACACGCTGGTGATGTACACCGACGGGCTCATCGAGCGCCGCGACGAATCCCTCCAGGCGTCGCTGACCAGCCTGACGGCCCTCGCCGAGGACTCCCGTACCGGGTCGGCCACCGGGTCCGCCACCAGGTCCGCCGCCGGGTCGGCCACCGGCTCGGACACCGGCTCGGCCAACCTCGAAGAGCTCCTGGACCACCTGCTGCGCTACAGCAACGCCGACACCGACGACGACACCTGCCTGGTCGGAGTGATGGTGCGGTAGCGGTCGGACGGGCAGGTGCATGTCCGCGGCGAACCGGGGCAGCCGAGGGACGAATCGACGCGTCCCCTGATCGAGGAGGTCCCCGTGCTCGCCCTGGTCCTGGTCCTGCTGCTCGCCCTGCTCCTGTTCGGCTTCGGCTTCGCCCTGAAGGTGCTGTGGTGGGTCGCCCTCGCGGTCCTCGTCGTCTGGCTCCTGGGCTTCCTCGCCCGCGGCACCACCTCCTCCGGCGGACGGGGCCGCTGGTACCGCTGGTAGCCCGCCGTACGCACGGCCCCGTCGCCGGCCGCCGGGGCGCCCGAGCCGCCGCGCAGCCCCTGCGCGGCGGCTCGCGCGTGCGCGCCTCCCGCACCGCCCCCCGGGGGGCGGAACCGGCGGGTGTCGCGGGCGCGGGCCGGGGCAGACGCCGGGGCATGAACCCGATCGAACAAGGCCTGCGGGCCGTGGACCGCTTCCAGCAGCACCGCCGGGTGCCCGCCGTGGTCATCGGCGTCGTGCGCAAGTACGGGGACGACCGGGGCGGGCTGCTGTCCGCCCTGATCACGTACTACGGCTTCGTCGCCCTGATCCCGCTGCTGCTCCTGCTCAGCACCGTTCTCGGCTTCGTCCTGCACGGCCGCCCCGGGGCCCAGCAGTCGGTGCTGAACTCGGCGCTCGCCGACTTCCCGATCATCGGCGACCAACTGCGCCAGAACGTCCACTCCCTCCAGGGCAGCGGTCTGGCACTGGCCATCGGCGCGCTCGGCCTGCTGTACGGGGCGCTCGGCATCACGCAGGTCCTCCAGCACGCCATGGCCGAGGTCTGGAACGTGCCCGGGGTGCAGCGGCCCGGTTACTGGCCCCGGCTGGGGCGCGGCCTGCTGCTGTTCACGGTCCTGGGCGCCGGCCTGGTGCTGGGTACGGCGGCCGCCTCGCTGGTCGGCAGCGCCCTGGGCGGGGTGCCCGCCCGGGTGGGGGGCCTGCTGGTCTCGGCGCTGCTGAACACCGCCCTGTGCCTGGCCTGCTTCCGCGTGCTCACCCCGCGCGAGATCCCGACCCGGGCCCTGCTGCCCGGCTGCGCCGTCGCCGGGCCCCTGTTCACCGTCCTCCAGGCGTTCGGTTCGCTCCTGGTGACCCACGAGCTGCGCCACGCGGGCCAGGTCTACGGCTTCTTCGCGACCGTGATCGGCCTGCTCTCCTGGCTCTACCTGGCCGCGCAGATCACCGTGTACGCCGCCGAGGCCAATGCGGTGCTCGCCCGTCGGCTGTGGCCCCGCAGCCTCCTGCAACCGCCGCTCACCGCCGCCGACGAGAAGGTGCTGTCCTCCGTCGCCCGTCAGGAGGAGCGCCGCCCCGAACAGCACGTCGAGGTCTCCTTCCACGACGGGGAGCGGCCCGGCGGGGCCGGGGACGACGGGCCGCGCGGCCCGTCGTCCCCCGACGCCCGGTGACACCCCCTGCGGCTACCGCCCGCCCCCGCTTCGCCCGTCCCGGCCCGGGCGGCGCGGCTCGCTCGCCGGGGCGGCGGTCGCGGGCCGGTACACGGTGAGCCCGGCCGGGACCTTGGACAGTCGCAGGGCGCCGCGCGCGGGGACGCTCTCGCCGTCGACGGCGATGCGGGCGGCGTCGCCGAGGGAGTCCAGGTCCAGGGCGCGCAGCCGGGCGGCCCGGTAGACCCGGGACCGGTCCAGGGTGCCGGACAGGAAGGCGGCGGCCAGGCGGGTGCGGGCGAAGGGCCGGCCGCCGTCGACGACCCGGACGTCGAGCTGTCCGTCGGCCAGGGCGGCGCGGTGGGTGGGGGCGAAGCCCGCCGGTTCGTACGCCCCGTTGCCGGCGAACAGCAGCCACAGCCGGTGCGGGCGGCCGTCGGCGTGGACGGTGACGGGTTCGGCGGTCGGCAGCAGCTTGGCGACGGCCACCGCGAGGGCCGGCCACTTGCCGATGCGCTTCTCCAACTTCTCCCGCTGGTGAACGAGTTCGGGGTAGATGCCGAGGCTGAAGGTGTTCACGAAGGTCCGGGCGCCGGCGTCGTCGGCGGCCAGGCCCAGGTCCACGCCGACGGCGGTGCCCGCCTGGACGGCCTCGGCGGTGGCCTCGTGGGTGGTGGCGCCGAGGTCGAGGGCGAAGTGGTTGAGGGTGCCGCCGGGGAAGACCGCCAACGGCAGCGCGCGCTCGACGGCCAGCGCCGCGGCCAGGTTGACGCTGCCGTCACCGCCGCACACCCCGAGCGCGCCACCGGCCCTGGCGGCCCGGTCGGCGGCTTCCGTCAGTATCTTCGCCAGGTCGTCCTGCGGCCCGCACACCCGGACGTCCGCCTCGGGCAGCAGGGCGCGCAGCGTCCCGGCCACGTCCTCGGCGGTGGGAGCGAGCGGAGAGCCGCTGCCGGAGCCCGAGTTGACCACCACCGACAGCCCCCTCCCCTGCGGCAGGGCCGGGGCCGGACAGGGGGCCGGGGCGGCGGGCGGCGGCACGTCGGACGAGCGCGGCCACCAGTGCAGGGTCGCGGCGGCGGCCGCCGTACCCAGTGCCGCACCGGCCAGGACGTCGCCCGGGTAGTGCACGCCGGTGTAGACGCGCGAGAGGGCCACCGCCGCCGCGACCGGCGCGACGGCCGCGCCCAGCAGCGGGGACTCGATCGCCACACCGGCGGCGAAGGCCGCCGCGGACGCGGAGTGACCGGAGGGGAAGGAGGTGGTGACGGGCTGGCGCAGCAGCCGGCGCACGGCCGGGACGGCGTCCAGCACCGGGCGGGGCCGGCGGGTGGCGTGCTTGGCGACGGTGTTGGCGGTGGCCGAGGCGATGGCGAGCGAGCCGAGGCCGCGCAGGGCCGCGCGTCGCCCGCGGCGTCCGCCGACCGCGCCGAGGACGGCGGCGGTGCCCATCCACAGCACCCCGTGGTCGGCAGCCCGGCTCAGCGCCCGCAGCCAGGGGCGGGTGCCGTGCAGCGGCGCGGCGGCGATGCGGTCGAAGAGGGCTCGGTCTATGGCGTCCAGTCGGGTGGTCTTCAGTCGCTTCATCCGACAAACCTACGGCGGGCGGGCGACAACGCCGGGGAAGAGGCCGAGGGGTGTGTCGCGGCGGCCGGGCGGCCGTGACGGGCCGCGTGCAGGACCCGGAACTCCCCCAGCAGGGGAGCTCGGTGCGACCGCTGTCCCTTCCCTGCTATCCCGCGTCGCGCGGCGGCAGCCCCCGGGTGATCCGGTCGAACAGCTCGGCCAGCGGCTCGCCGAGGTCCTGACCGAACTCGGTCAGCCCGTAGGTGACCTGGGGCGGCGTCGTCGGCTCGACCCTCCGCCAGACCAGGCCGTCCTGGACCAGCGCGCGCAGGGTCTGGGCGAGCATCTTCTCGCTGATGCCGTGGATGCTCTCGCGCAGCTCGTAGAACCGCAGGTCGTTGCTCCGCAAGGAGATCAGCACCCAGATGCCCCACCTGCTGGTCACGTGGTCGACCACCTCACGCGCGGGGCAGTCGGTGTGAAACACCTCATACCGCTTCCCGGCCTCGCCCTGCCTGTCCTGCACACCTACCACCATGTCCTGAGCTTACGTCAAGGTATGTCCTTACCAAGGGTTAGCCCTGGCTCCTAGCGTGAGGACCACCGAGGCCGCAACGGCCACGGCGGACGTCGAACGAGGAGCTGACCATGATCGTGGTGACCGGGGCCACCGGCAATGTGGGCCGACCGCTGACGCGGGCACTGGCCGAGGCGGGCCGACAGGTGACGGCGGTGTCGCGGCACGCGGTGGCGGTGCCGGACGGTGTCCGCCACGTGGCGGCCGACCTGGCCGGGCCGGCCGGCCTCGAACCCGCGCTGGACGGGGCGGAGGCGCTCTTCCTGCTGCTGTCCGGCGACCTGCACGCCGCCGGGGCCAACCCGGCCGACCTCATCGGCCAGGCCGTGGCCGGCGGGGTCCGCCGGATCGTCCTGCTCTCCTCGCAGGGCGTGGCGACCAGGCCCTTCGGCCCGACGCGGATCGCGATGAGCGAACTGGAGGACGTCCTGCGGGGGTCCGGTGTGGACTGGAGCATCCTGCGGCCGGGCGGCTTCGCCTCCAACGCCCTGTGGTGGGCCGAGTCCGTCCGCGCGCAGCGGGTCGTCGCCGCGCCCTTCGGCGACGTCGGGGTGCCGATCATCGACCCGGCGGACATCGCCGACGTCGCGGCGGCCTGCCTGCTGGAGGACCGGCACAGCGGCGGCGTGTACGAGCTGACCGGCCCGGAGGTGATCACCCCGCGCCGGCAGGCGCAGGCCATCGCGGCCGCCCTGGGCTCGCCGGTGCGGTTCCACGACCTCACCCGCGACGAGGCCGCCGCCGCCATGGCCCAGGGCATGCCGGTGGAGCTCGCCGAGGACACCCTGGACATCCTCGGCTCCCCGAACCCGGCCGAGCTGCGCGTCAGCCCGGACGTGCAGCGGGTCCTCGGCACCGCCCCGCGCCCCTTCGCCGACTGGGCCGCCCGCAACGTCGCCGCCTTCCGCTGAGCCTGCCCAACCGGCCCCGTCGGCACCGCGCCGGCTCACGGCTGGCGGCCGACTCCGGATGTTCCGGGTGTGGAACCGCCGATCCCGGGCAGACGCCGTCCGGGGCGGACCGAGCCCCCACTACCGAGAGGAGTGATCCGATGAGTGCCAAGGACAAGCTGCACAACGCGGCCGAGAAGGTCCACGGCAAGGCCAAGGAAGCCGCCGGACGGGCCACCGGCGACCGGGTCGTCGAGGCCGAGGGCCGGGGCAAACAGATCAAGAGCGACCTGAAGCAGGCCGGCGAGAAGATCAAGGACGTCGGAAAGGACTGACCCGGTGCACGGCGGCCGCGCCCGCGCGGCCGCCCCGCCACGCCCCGGCCGGCTCAACCGTCTTTGCCCCGGCCCGAGGGGCTCAGAAACCAGTGGAGACGCCGCCGTCCCGCGTGACCGGCGAGAACGCCAGGCCGCCACGCGCCGAGGCCCGAACCCCGCGAGGGTTCGGGCCTCGGCGCGTGGCGGCCTGCGCACGCGGTCGGTCTGCGGCTGGGGTGTGATCAGCCGATCTGGCCCCAGGGAGAGAAAGGACCGCCGGGGGTGGACTGGCTGCTGCCGGCGACGTTGCCGCTGGCGGAGGTCACATAGATGGCGATGGTGTTGAGCCGGCTGAACACCGCGCTCGGATCGCTGGCCACACCCGTCGGGTCACCCGCGTCCGCGACCGTGCCCCACGACCCGAACGGACCGCCCGGAGTGTTCTGGTTGGTGCCCTGGATGGTCCCGGCGGTGGTGCGGGCGTAGACCACCATGAGGCCGCTCGGTGTCTGGAGCGCGGCCGGCTTGCCGACGAACCCACCACCCGTCGAAAGCTGCTGCCAGGGAGAGAAAGGACCACCAGGCGTGCCCTGACCG
>NZ_JBIUSS010000006.1:154739-239612 GCF_044741445.1 Kitasatospora sp. NPDC088160
GGCACCGGCGACGTTGCCGCTGGCAGACGTCACATAGACCGCGATGGTGCCGGACTGAGTGAACACCACACTCGGATCACTGGCCACACCCGTCGGGTCACCCGCATCAGCAACCGTGCCCCACGACCCGAACGGACCACCCGGAGTGTTCTGGTTGGTGCCCTGAATGGTCCCGGCGGTGGTGCGGGCGTAGACCACCATGAGGCCGCTCGGTGTCTGGAGCGCAGCGGGCGTGCCGACGAACCCACCACCCGTCGAAAGCTGCGCCCACGGAACGAAGGGACCACCAGGCGTGCCCTGACTGGCACCGGCGACGTTGCCGCTGGCAGACGTCACATAGACCGCGATGGTGCCGGACTGAGTGAACACCACACTCGGATCACTGGCCACACCCGTCGGATCACCCGCATCAGCAACCGTGCCCCACGACCCGAACGGACCGCCCGGAGTGTTCTGGTTGGTGCCCTGAATGGTGCCCGCGGTGGTGCGGGCGTAGACCACCATGAGGCCGCTCGGTGTCTGGAGCGCGGCCGGCTTGCCGACGAACCCACCACCCGTCGAAAGCTGCGCCCACGGAACGAAGGGACCGCCGGGGGTGTTCTGGTTGGTGCCGTACACGTTGCCGTCCGCACCGACCCGGTACAGGGCGATGGTGCCGTTGCTGGTGAGCACCGTCGAGTCGGCGGAGCCCCGGGCGGTGGAGGCCTGCGGCGCGATGGTGAAGACGCCGCCCTGGTAGGTGTGCTCCTGGCCGTCGATCTCGTTGGCGATCATCGAGATGTTGAACGTGCCCGCCGCCAAGGGGGCGGTGTCGAAGGGGACTTGGTAGTTGGTGGCGCCGCCGCTGGTGGCGCGGAAGCGGTTGTAGTAGCCGTTCGGGCCGGTGACCACGTAGTCGAGCCAGTTGATGACGCCGCTCTGCGTCGGGTGTGCCGTGAGGTTCAGCGTGCCGGACACGGTCTGGCCCGAGTTGAAGCCCCACAGCAGGACGTTGAAGTCGGCGGGAATGGCGGGAGCGAGGTTCTTGGAGCGCAGCAGCTCGAAGGAGGAGGTGGGGTAGCCGTCGATGGAGGACCAGTGGGTGTTGGCCGAGTACTCCTTGGTCGGGACGCTGCTGTTGTCCTCGGCGATGTACGTGAAGTCGCCGGCGGCCTGGTTGGTCCAGCCTGCGAAGAGGTTGATGTGCTTGCCGGCGACGGCGAGGGCGTCGCCGGGCTGGAGCTGGGACCAACTGCTGAGCTTGGTGCTGTACTTCGGGTCGTCGATACCGGGTGCGGGGTACGTGACCGGCGGGCTGCCGGGGAGTTGCCAGGCCATGTCGACGAGACCGCCGCAGTCGGTGCGGTACGGGCCGCCGACCGCGCTGTCGGAGAACGACTGCCCCTGGTTGTAGGTGACCCCGTGGGCGACCCAGTCCCGGGCGCGCCGGACCATCTGGGCGCCGGTGAGCTTGTTCCCGACACCGGTGCCGAGGGTGCCGGTGGAGGTCGGCGTCCTGTTGCCGTCCGGGTAGTAGGTGCCGTCCGCCGAGGCGGGGGAGGCGGTGAGAAGACCGGCGGCCACGGCGGTCGCGGCGAGCACGCAGACGCGGCGCAGGGCACGGGCAGGACGGGGCGTGCTGGGCATGGGGGTCCCCTTGGATGTGGGCGGGCGAGCGAGGGTCGGTGCGGGTCAGCGAGGGTCAGTGCGGGTGGACGGCGGCGGCGTACCGGCCGGCCGTTGCTGCGGTGAGGGCCCGGGCCAGCAGGTTCTCGGCCAGGGCGTGCGCGGTGGTCGGGCCGTCCGCGCGGACGAAGAGCACCAGGGCGATGCGGCCCCGGTCCGGTACGGCGCGGACGTGTTCGAGCCCGTGCTCCGGGGTGGCGTGCGCCCACAGGACGTCCTCGACGATCCGCGCCGCGGCGGTCGTGGTGGGCGCACCGCTGGTGTCCACGACGGTGGCCCGGACGGGGAGCACGGCGATCAGTCCCAGCCGATGCCGCTGGCGGACGGGCCGGCCACGACCGGCGGCACGGTGGTGGTGGAGCCGTCCCAGCCGATACCGTCCGCCGCCCCACCGTCCGCCGCCACGACCGCCACGACCCCCGGCACGGTGGTGGGACCGTCCCAGCCGATGCCCGCCGGCGCCGTGGTCGCGGCGGTGGCCGAGGCCGCGGGCGCCAGGATCCCCGACAGGGCGACGGTGACGGCGGCGGTGGCGAGCAGGCGGACGGTCTTGGACATGGCGGCACCCCAGGCGGCTTGTGTGGTGGGAGATCTGATCGAGGACCAGAACTTCGGGGAGGCTGTTCGGCGGTTGCCCCGCCGCTCTCCCGGTGACCACCATCCTGCTGGCACCGCCCGCGCCCCGGAAGGTGAGAACCCCGTCAGCAACCGGCCTGGCCGCTTCAGGACCCGGCGCCCCGGCGCCCGTCGCGTTGTTCGTGAGATCCCCGTGCCCACCACCGGCTCACAGCGGTCATGGTCACGGACTCCTTCGACAACCGCTTCCACTACGGACTGTCACGGCTGCTGCCCCCGAGAGCCTGAACCCGAGACCGGGAGGCGAGCGCGGGAGGCGAGCGCATCGAATCGGCCGGACCCCGCCCGGGGCAGGACTGCTTGTGGAGTCGAAGCCGGACTGGGATGATCCCGATGTGTCGCACGGCGGCACGGCACGTTCGACATCGCACCGGGGGGCTGCGCGCATGCTGGACATGCTGGGGTTGGACCGTGTCTCGGAGGCCGTCTACCGGGCCATGCTCGCCGATCCGCAGGGCGGCGTCAGGGAGTTGTGCGACCAGCTGGGCCTGCCCGAGCCCGCCGTACGGGAGGCCCTCGACCGGCTGGCCGATCTGCAACTGCTCCGGGCCTCCCGGGAGGCACCCGGGGTTCTGCTGCCGGTGAGCCCCGCGCTCGGCCTGGAGCTGATCCTGCGCCGCCAGGAGCAGGAACTGCTGCGCCGCCAGCAGGATCTGGAGATCGGCAAGGCCGCGGCCGCCCGGGCGATCGCCGAGTACGCCGACCTGCGGCCGAACACCCCGGTCGAGACCGCCGAGCGCCTGGTGGGCCTGGACGCGATCCAGGCCAAGCTGGAGATCCTCGCCCAGGCGGTCACCGGGGAGTGCCTGTCCGTGATGCCCGGCGGAGCACAGTCCCGGGCCAGCCTGGACGCCTCCCGGCCGCTGGACGAGGCGGCCATGCGGCGCGGGGTGGCACTGCTGACGCTCTACCAGGACAGCGTGCGGCACGATCCGGCGACGCTCGCCTACGCCCGCTGGATGACCGAGGAGAGCGGCCTGGTCCGCACCTGCCCGACGCTGCCGCCCCGGATGCTCATCTTCGACCGCCAGGTCGCCGTGGTCCCGATCGACCCGGCCCACACCCGGCTCGGCGCCCTGTGCACGCGCGAGCCCGGGATCGTCGCCTCCCTGGTCGCCCTCTTCGAGCGGACCTGGCAGGCCGCCGTCCCGCTCGGCGCCGACCGGCGCAAGGACACCGAGACCGGCCTCAGCGCCACCGAGCAGGAACTCCTGCGGCTGCTCGCGTCCGGCCTCACCGACGAGGCCGCCGGCCGGAACCTGGGCCTGTCGGCACGCAGCGTCCGCCGCCAGATGGCCGGGCTGATGGAGCGCCTCGACGCGTCGAGCCGCTTCGAGGCCGGCCTCAAGGCGGCGCAGCGCGGCTGGCTCTGAGCGGCCGCTCCCCCGGCACCCGGCCGGCTACGGTCGCCGGGCGGCTACGGTTGCAGGCCGGCTACGGTCGCCGGGCGAGCAGGTCCTTGATCACGGTGTCGAACCCCCGTGGGGGGCGACCGAGAAGCTCAGCGACGTCGTTCGTCGCCCGGTCGTACCGGTTCTCGCCGTGCAGCCTGGCCATCGTGGCGATGTGGTCGAACACGTGGTCCGGCAGGCCTTGGCTCTTGAGGTCGTGCTCCAGCCACTCCTGGTAGGGCACGTCGACGTAGGTCACCTCGCGGCCCAGGGCGGCGGAGAACTCGGCCGCGATGGCCGTCATGTCGCGGGATCGAGCCCCGGTCAGTTCGTGGACGCGGCCGGTCCGGGGGGCAGGATCGAGCAGGAGTGCGGTGACGACCTCGGCCACGTCGGCGGCCGCGACCGGTGAGGTCCGGGCCGAGCCGAAGGGGAGGCGGATCGTGCCGTCCCGCCGGATCGAAGCCGCCGCCACCTTGGTGAAGAGCGGATTCTCCATGAACACGGTGGGCCGGACGTGGACGACCGGCGCCCCGGACCAGTCGAGGACGTGTTCGGCGAGGTAGTGCAGTCGCTGCTGCCGGGACTCGGCGTCGCTGGTGAGGTCCATCTGCGAGACGGTCATCTGCGAGATGCTGACCAGCAGTTCCAGGCTGACGCTCTCCCGGGCGGCGACCGCCACCGTCGCCGCGGCCTCCAGGTAGGCGGACGACACGCTCATCCCGAAGTAGGCCCGGTGGCAGCCGGCCAGCGCCTCGACCACGTCCGCACCACGGGTGAGGTCACCGACCATCACCTCCACGCCGCCCATCGTCCTCAGGTCCGAGGCCCGTTCGTCGTCGTGGTGTACGAGAGCCCTGACGGGCACGTTGTGCGCCCGCAACCCCTCCAGGACCCTTCGCCCGACTCCGCCGACCCCACCGCCGGCGCCGGTGACAAGGACAGGTTCTACGAGCACGACGATTGCCTCCCACCTACCTGACCGGGACATCCGGTGCACTGCCAACGCTCCCGCGCCGGGAAGGTTCCGCGGGTCCTTGACGCCAGGGCGGGCGCGTCGGCGTCCGTGAGGGCAGGGCGGGCGCATCAGCCTCCGATCCGGTCCGGATCGCGGGCCTGGCGAGCGGAGGCGGCGAGCCGGTCGGCGAGCGCGATGACGAGGCCGCGGAGTTCGTCCGGCCGCTCGATGACGAACGGCCGGTCGAGCGAGGCGAGGACGGGGGGCAACCAGTCGAGCCGCTCCGCCCGCAGTTCGACGTGCAGCCACCGCTCGGTGTGCGGATCCGCTCCGTCCACGGACGCGGGCGCGAGCTCCTCGATGCTCGCGACACTGGCGGGGAGCCGGGCGCGGATCTGCTCGACCGTCCCGTGGATCCGCAGGGTCACTTCGTACCGGTACGCGGCCTTGGCGATCCCGGACAGGACGCGCTGGGCCGGATCGAGCCCGGCGGGCGGCTCGAACGAGCCCGGCAGGGGCCTCGCGTCCGCGATGCGATCGAGCCGGAAGGTCCGGTCCTGGCCGGCCCCGGGATCGATCTCGGGATCGGCGCCCGTGACGTACCACCGGCCCGCGTGGGTGACGATCCCGTACGGGTGCAGCGTGCGTTCGCTCCGCCGGCCGTCCCGGGCGGTGTACCTGATCGAGATCGGGCGGCGATGGCGCACCGCGTCGGCGACGGCGAGCAGGACGCCCGTCTCCGGGGTGGCCGCCTCGCCGGGCTCAGCCGTGAAGGCGAGGGATTCCAGGACGGCGTCGAGCCGACGGGCGAGGCGCTCGGGCAGTGCCCGGCGGATCTTGGCCGCCGCCGTCTCGCCCGCGGTCTCGGTCGCGGTCCCGGTCGCCGTCAGCAGCCCCGCCCTGCGGCCCGCGACGAGGCCGAGCAGCACGGCGAGCGCCTCGTCGTCGTTGAGCATGAGCGGAGGCAGGCGGTACCCGGGGGCGAGCCGGTACCCGCCGTAGCGGCCGCGGACCGCCTCGACGGGGATGTCGAGGTCGACCAGGTGGTCCACGTACCGCCGCACGGTGCGCCCGTCGACGCCGAGCCGGTCGGCGAGTTCGGCCACCGTCCTGATGCCGCCCGACTGCAGGAGTTCCAGGAGGGTGAGCACACGGCTGGTAGGTCGGCCCATGTCCACGAGCCTAGCGCTGATACCGGACCGATTCTGTCCACTATTTCCTCTACCGTCCGGAGTGCAACGACTTCACCGACCCGAGGAGAGAGCACCATGGACTTCGTTTCGATCCGGATCATCACGGACGACATCGCACGCCTCGTCGGCTTCTACGAGCGGGCCACGGGGGTACAGGCGCACTGGTCCACCGAGGACTTCGCCGAACTGCGGACCGCCGGCGGGACCCTCGCGATCGGCAGCACCCGGACCGTGGCGCTGTTCGCGCCCGGCTCCGCCCGTCCGGCCGACAACAACAGCGTGATCTTCGAATTCCTCGTCGCCGACGTGGACGGCGTGTACCGGAACCTGACCGGCTTCGTCACCGACTTCGTGACCGAGCCCACCACGATGCCCTGGGGCAACCGGTCGCTCCTGCTCCGTGACCCCGACGGCAACCTGGTCAACTTCTTCACACCCGTCACGCCGGCGGCCGTCGAGAGGTTCGCCCGCTGACGACAGCACGGCCGCCCCGGGCGGGAGCCGGTCCCCGCGGCACGCTCCGCACCGGCTCGCGGGCCCGGGCCGCCGCCGGGGGTGGTCGCGGGCGCAGGGCGGGTGCGGCAACCTGGTACCACCGCCCCGCCCGACCGCGACACCATGGGGCCCGCCCCACCGCCGATCCCCTGAGGAGCACGTCATGAACGACCGCACCCGCGAGCACCTGCTCGCGGCCATCGAGATCGCGGCCGACGCCCGGGCGCACGGCAACCACCCCTTCGGAGCGCTGCTGACCGACTCCGCCGGGAACGTCCTGCTCACGGCCGAGAACTCGGTGCTGACCGACCGCGACGTCACCGCCCACGCGGAGACCAATCTGGTGCGGCAGGCCTCGCGCACCCTGGCCCCGACGCAGCTCGTCGACGCCGTCCTGTACACGAGTACCGAACCGTGCGCGATGTGCGCCGGGGCGATCTACTGGAGCGGCATCCGCAAGGTCGTCTACGCGCTCGCGGGGGCGGAGCTGAACGCCATCGCGGGAGTGGACCCGGAGGAGCCGGTGCTCGACCTGCCGTGCCGCCAGGTCTTCGCCGCCGGCGGCAGCACCGTGGAGGCGTCCGGCCCGCACCTCTTCGAGGAGGCCTCCGCGGTGCACACGGGGTACTGGGGGTAACGCTCTGGCCCACCCCGGGACTCCTCTGTCCGGCTCCTCTGTCCGGCCCGTCAGTCCGGCGGCTCGGGCGGGCGGGGCAGGCCCGGCTCGGGCGGGCGGGGCAGGCCCGGCTCGGGCTCGGGCTCAGGCCCGGGCGGCGCGGGTGACGGCGTAGCGGGGCCCGGGAGCACCGGATCCGGCGGCGGCTCGGGCACGCCGGGCGGCAGCGGAGGATCCGGCACCACCGGCGGACTGACAGGTCCGACGGACTGGGACTGCGGCTGGGGCTGGAGCTGCGTGGAACCGTACGGCATGACTGCTGCTCCCTTTCGTCAGAAGATCCGACCGCCGTAGAACGGGTCGTAGTAGAGCCCGTAGCGGTCGCGGACGTCGGCCGACACGTCGGCCGCGCCGTCGTCGAGGCCGGGACCGTTCCTGATGTCGTCCTTGGACCGGTCGACGTACACCTTCTGCTCGCCGATCTCGATCCGGATCACGGTGCCGGCGGGCAGGAGCACCCGCCTGCCGAGGATCCACGGACCGGTGTCGACGACCAGGTGCTGGGCGCCGACCGCCTCGGACAGCTTGTCGATCTTGCCGATCGCTCCGTCGGTGGCCTCGACGTGGAAGCCGATGAGGTCGGTGCCCGCCGTGTGACCGGCGGTGTCCCGGAACTCCCAGATGTTGACGCGATCACTCACGACCGTCTCCTTCCGTCGTCGGGTCTGGCTGTCGGGTCCGGCTGTCAGGTCTGACTGCCTGATCGGGCTGTCGGATCGGGCTGCCGGTACGCTTCGGCTGCCCCCGATCCGGAGGTTCATGCCACCGTGTCGTCGACCGTGGCCCCGACCGGTCCGCCGCCCTCCTCGACGTGGCGCTTGAAGTCGGTCAGGTCGTCGATCACCCGGCGGTCGACGAACCCGAGCGCCTCGGCGAGGTGCTCCCAGAGCCCGTGCGGTTCGACCTCCAGCTGGAACATCACCCGGGTGGCGGCGTCGCCCACGGCGTGGAAGGTGACCACGCCCTGGTGCCGCACCGGGCCAGGGCCGCTGTCCCACGCCACGCGATCGTTCTCCACCAGCTCCGTGGTCACGGCGGTGAACTCGCGCGGGCCGGCGGCGGTCCGGACCACCCAGCTGGTGTCCTGGCCCGACCGGTCGACCCTGACCACACCCCGCATGAACTGCGGGAACTCCTCACACCTGACCCAGCTCTCGTAGACCGTGCCGAGCGGCGCCGCCACCTCGACGGACTCCTCGATCCGGTGCATCGCTCCTCCTGACATGTCGGTGCCCGCCCGGGCCGGCGGGCCTTCAGGCTCCGGCTGCCCCGTTCCCGGCCCGGTATGCACCCCGGCTGAACCCTCGACGCGGCCCCTCGGCTCGCCCCCCCTCACCCGTCTCCCCCGCCTCGTCCCCCTCGTCCCCCTCACCCGAACGGCCCATCGCCGTGACCGGGCCCCCACCTCACCTCCGGCAGGTGTGAATCCCGCCGAACGGGAAAACGGGCTCCGGGAAGCGGGCCCGGGGAAAGCCCGCCCACAGCGCCGGCCCGGGGAAGGCCGGCCCACAGCGCCGCGCTGCGGCCGTCGCGGAGGGAGAGCGAGCGTGTGGTGGAGCCTGTTCCGTCTGCTCCTGGCAGGTGCGGGGGTGGCCCTGACCACCTACGTCCTGGACCGGACCGCCGAACGGCTGGTCCGCAGATTCGCCCCGCACCGGCCGGGCAGCGTCATGCCGGGGATGCTGCGCAGTTGCCGGCGACCCCTGGTCACCGTGCTCGCCACCTCGCTGTCCCTCGCCGTCCAGCCGTGGGTCGGCGGTTCGCCGGAGACCCGGGAGCAGCTGCACCACCTCCTGGTCCTGCTGGCGATCGCCTCCGGCGGATGGCTCGGCGCCCGGGTGGTCGGGCTCGTCGTCGAAGGCGCCGTCCGCCTCGCCGTCCACCGCCGCGACCCCTCCTCGGCTGGCCGCGCCCGCACCCAGGCGGGCCTGCTCGGCCGGATCTGCCAGGCGATCATCGCGATCGCCGCCCTGGGCGCGATGCTGATGACCTTCCCCTCCGTGCGCGGCATCGGGACCAGTCTGCTCGCGTCCGCGGGCCTGGTCGGCGTGGTCGCGGGCATCGCCGCTCAGAGCGTGCTGGCCAACCTCTTCGCCGGGGTGCAGCTGGCCTTCGGCGACCTGGTCCGGATCGGCGACGTGGTCGTGGTGTCCGGCGAGTGGGGCACCGTGGAGGAGATCACCCTCACCGCGGTGGTGATCGCGACCTGGGACCAGCGCCGCCTGGTGATGCCGATGTCCTACTTCGCCGGCCGCCCGTTCGAGAACTGGTCGCGCCGCTCCAGCCGGATCACCGGCACCGCCTTCCTCCACCTCGACCACCGGGCCCCGGTCCCCCTGCTGCGCAAGGAGTTCGACGCGTTCCTCGCCGACAGCCCCCTCTGGGACGGCCAGGGCAGCGCCCTACAGGTCGTCGACACCACGCCCACCACCATCGTGGTCCGGCTCCTGGCGACCGCCGCCAACGCCGACGACGCGTTCTCCCTCCGCTGCCAGCTCCGCGAACACCTGGTGACGCACATCTGCGAACACCACCCCGAAGCGCTCCCCCGGGTGTCCGTCACCCCGGCGCCCCGGACCGAGCCTGACACCCCGCGCGCCCCCTTCCCCCCACCCGCCCAGTAGTCACTCAGTGGTCACTCAGTAGCCGCTCAGTAGCCGCTCAGTAGCCGCTCAGCAGGGCACGCACCCGTCGCAGCTCCTCCGGACCGACCGTGCTGTGCCAGCGGCCCGGGTCCGCCGGACGCCGCCCCCACAACAGCAGGACGCGCACCGCGGCGTCGCTCTCAATGGTGGCCGGGCCCTCGGGCGGGGCCAGGGCGATGGACGCGCCGCCGGCGTCCGCGGTCACCAGGACGTCGTCGGTCCCGGGGACGCGCAGGCGGGCCTCGACGCGCCCCCCGGGCCCGAGGTCGAGTCCGGCCACGCCCCGGGCCAGCAGCGGCCGGCCGACCAGCCGCACGCTGTGCGACGTCATCCACGGTTCGGCGAGCGCCTCCCGGGCCGTACGGTCGTCGCCGGTGAGGTCCCACCGGTGGAGGATCAACTCCTCGCGCAGGTGCTCGGCGAAGAACGGCACCGTCACGGTCCGGCCGGTCCACCGCACCTCGGTGTCCGGGGGCAGGTCGCTCTCCGCGGCCGCGGCGACCTCGGCCAGTTCGGCGCAGCGGGCGGCGAAGGCCTCCCACAGCTGCGCGTCGGACATCCGCCGGTACGGCTCCTCCCGATCGAAGCCGCGGGTCTCCACGGGCTCGCCCGCGTGGAAGGCGCGCAGGACGCGGGCGAGTTCCTCGGCGTTGCCGGTCTGGTGGGCGAGGACGTCCCGCACCGTCCACGCCTCGCACCACGTCCCGTCGTCGGGCCTGCGTTCCTGGACCGCCCGCACGAACGGGACGAGTTCCGGCAGGACGTCACTGACCTCAGCGGGAATCATGCGCCATGGGTATCCCGGCCGCCGCGCCGGGCAAACCTGCCGCCCGACTGTTCGGCTGCCGGATGCTCACCTGGCGCCCCAGCCTGTGTCCGTCGGCCCTCGTGGTGACCAGACGACAAATGTTGATTCTTAAACTATAGTAGCGGTGCCGCGCCACCCCGCCACCGGCCCTCCCGGGCCGCCCCCCACCTTGCGGAGGAAACCATGGACCAGCTCGTCACCGACAACACCGAGAAGTCGCGCTTCGAGATCCAGGACGGCGGAGAACTCGCCGGCTTCGCCGAGTACCACCGCTCCGACGACGAGATCGCCTTCATCCACACCGAGATCGACCCCCGCTTCGAGGGCCGCGGCCTGGCCGGCCGACTGGCACGCGCGGCACTGGACACGGCCCGCGAGCAGGCACTCGCCGTCCTCCCCTACTGCCCCTTCATCCGCGGCTGGATCACCAAGCACCCCGAGTACACCGACCTGGTCCCCGCCTCCCACCGCGCCCGCTTCGGCCTCTGAGCCGCCCGCCGGCCGGCGCCCCGGCGAGAAGCGGGAGGCCCCCGGCCCCGGATTGCCAACTCCCCTGCCGGAGAGGCGGCTTGCCGGACGCGACGACGCCTCGCACAATCGCTGTTATGTCCACAACCAACTCGGGAAGTCACTCCGCGCCGCCCCCGGCCCCGGCCCCAGGCAGGCGCGTGCTCCTGATCGGCGCGTCCCGGGGCCTCGGGCTCGCCCTCGCCCAGGAATGGGCGAGAGCCGGCTGGCAGGTCGTGGCCACCGTACGCGGCTCGGGCCGGACCGGGCTGCACGAGCTCGCCGACGCCCACGCCGGGCAGGTCGAGATCGAGACCGTCGACATCACCGAGCCCGAACAGGTCGCGGCGCTGAGCGCTCGCCTGGCCGGCCGGACCTTCGATCTGCTCTTCGTGAACGCCGGCGTCACGAACCAGCCCGAGGGCACGGTGGCGCAGACCTCCACCGAGGAGTTCGTCCGGGTCATGGTCACCAACGCGCTGAGCCCGCTGCGCGTCATCGAGGCCCTTCAGGACCTCGTCGAGCCCGCGGGCACGATCGCGGCGATGTCCTCGGGCCAGGGCAGCGTGGCCAACAACGAGCGCGGCGGCCACGAGGTGTACCGCGGCAGCAAGGCCGCGCTCAACACGTTCATGCGCAGCTACGCGGCGCGGCACAGCGGCGAACCCCGGCCCCTGGTCCTCATGGCCCCCGGCTGGGTGCGCACCGACCTGGGCGGCTCGGACGCCCTGCTCGGCATCGACGAGAGCATCCCGAACGTGGTCAGGACGCTCGACGCCCTCCGGAGCAGCCCGGGCCTGCACTACGTCGACTACCTCGGCCGAACCGTGGCCTGGTGAGCGCGGCGCTCCGGAGCACCACGGCGCGGATGGGCCGCGAGTTCGACCCGACCGTCGAGCCCGCGCAGCACCCTGCTCCCCTCGCTCAGGAGGGAAGGGACGCGAGCCAGTCGGTCAGGATCCGGTTGACCTCGGTGGGGCGTTCCTGCTGGACCCAGTGCCCGCAGCCGTCGAGGATGTGGCAGGAGAGCAGGCCGGGCAGGGTCGCGGGGTAGGCCGCGATCGCATCGGCCAGCCAGGTGGTGGAGGCGTCCCGGCTCCCGCCGATGAACAGGGACGGCTGGGTGACGGGGGCGCCGTCGAAGTCGGCGAGGTCCTCCCAGTCCCGGTCCATGTTCCGGTAGCGGCCCAGCGCTCCGCTCATGCCGGTTCGCTCGAACTCTCCGGCGTAGACGTCGAGTTCCTCCGCGCTGAGCCAGCCGGGCCGCCGTCCGACGGGGAACCGGTCACGAAGTGTCCCGCCACGGCTGACGAAGTGCGGGTCGGGCGCGCCGGGCGCCGGCATGGTGTCGGCGGACAGCGCGGCGTAGAAGCCCGCGAGCCAGCCGCGCACGTCCGGTTCGATCTCGGCCTCGGCCCGACCCGGCTCCTGGAAGTAGGAGACGTAGAACTCCTCGTCGCCGCCCAGTTGGGCGAAGACCTCGCCGGGCCTCGGTCCGCCCCGCGGGAGGTAGGGAACGCTCAGCAGCCCCACGGCGCGGAAGACGTCCGGTCGGATCAGGGCGGAGTCGGCGGCGATGGTCGATCCCCAGTCGTGGCCGACGATCACCGCGGACCGTTCACCCAGGGCGTGCACCACCGCGACGTTGTCCTCGACCAGGTCGAACATCCGGTACGCGGCCACCTCCTCGGGCCTGGAGGAGCGCCCGTACCCGCGGACATCGATGGCGACCGCGCGGTATCCGGCAGCGGCCAGCACCGGCAACTGGTGGCGCCAGGAGTACCAGGACTCCGGGAACCCGTGCAGCAGCAGGACCAGCGGCCCGGTGCCCTGCTCCACCAGGTGGATCCGGCCGGCGGGCGAGGGGACCAGCCGGTGAGTGGGGCCCGTGGTCCGCGACGGTGACATGTGTCCTCCTGGTATCTCGATCCGACGTACACCAAGTTCGGTTCGGCAAGCTGATGTTCGGCGGCACGATGCCGATGCGGTGCCGATTCAGGTGCCGACGCAGTGCCGATCATGCTGCGCGCGCACCGAGGAGGGCGAGGCCTGTTGCCATTTCGGCAAAGCGGCCCGCGCCCCGCCCGTGGCGATGCTCCGATCGGTCACCCCGATGGCCCGCACAGCTACGCCCTCGCGAGCAACGCGCTCAGCCGGCCACCGCGGTCTCCCCCGCACCCGCACCCGCACCCGCACGCACCGCCCAGACCGACGCGGTGTGCCGCTGTTTCTCTCCACCCGGGCACTGTCAGGGCATGGGGTTCTCCCGTGACATCGCCGCCGGTTCGTCGACGCCCCCAACCGGCCGGGTCGTCGTGGACGACCACCCGATCATGGGTGCAATCGTTCTCCGAGCCCCTACACCCTGGAGAAGACCCGCTGCGCGCTCCCCCGCGGCTGACCGCCCAGGCCGGCCACCGCGCCCTTTCGTTCCTCCTGCAGATAGATCTCGCAGTCACCACCGGGGTAGTAGTCCCGCAGCACCACGAAGACTCCCGACCCCGCGTCGTCCACACTCCCGGTCCGCCAACTCCCCTGGTACTCCCCCAATGCCACGCCCTGCCCGACGGGATCCTTCGCACAGAAGTACCCGTCGAGCCGCACCTCGCCGAGCCGCCCCCCCTCCCGCAGTTCGATCACCTCGTCCCGCGACGCCCAACGCCCCACGTAGTCCTTCGGATCCGGCCCTCCCGACCGGGCCTTCAGATACCCCGCCAAACCGGCGATCAGCAGGACACCCGCGAGCAGGACGGCACCCTCCCGGGACTTCAGGTACTTCCATCGACCAGCCACAGCTCCCCCTCGCTCGATGCCGCCGTACTCGAAATCACCGCGGCATCTCAGCCCTTCTCCATGACGAACCCCTTGGTCGCCAGAAGCCACAGGTCCTTCCCGTTGTCCATGGCCGTCAGCCAGATCCTGCAGTTGCCTCCCCCGTCCTTACGGGTCGCCGTCACATACACCCCACGACCGGCGTCATCGAGGTAGGACTCCTTCCAACTCCCCTCCAGTTCCGTCGGCTGCGCCGGATCGGCCGCCGCGCTGTTGCACACGTAGGCCGGCACCTTCGCGGACCCGACCCGTCCGTCCGGGAGGAACTCGAACACCGCCGTTCCACCGCTCCACCGTCCGACCGGGTCGGGCACCTCAGGCCAGGAAGGCCGGAACGTCAGCCACACGACCACGCCCACGCCGAGAACACCGAGAGCCCCACCCAGCACGCCGAAGAAGACGCGCCGTCCCCTCGCCACACGATCCTCCATCGAATACCTGATCGATCACTCTGCATGACATCAAACACCGAGGACAGTAGTGACCGGTGCCCCGTCGCAGCGAACCTTGAGCGCGTCTCACCGATGTTTGACGGACCGCGGGGGCCCAGTAGTTCTCGCGACTGGGCCTACCCGTGTGCTTCTGTCGCGCACCTGCCCATTCTTGACGCTTCGGACACTATCCCTCCCATTGGCATGTACGCGAGAATCACTCGGGTGAACATCATCAGCGAACACTCAACGCCCCGCGGACGAGCCCGCCGACAGGGAGCGAAGATCTCGCTCCTGCTCACCGCCCTTCTCGCCGGCTCCGCCCTCTGCCCGGCGACGGCCTCCGCCGCCGGGCAGGACCCGGAACAGATCTGTGGCCACACGGTCCAGGGCCGCATCCTGGAAAAGTACCGGGAGTACCGAACCACGCTCGGCTGCCCCCGGACCGACGAACAGACCGCTCCCGACGGGGTGGGCCGGTTCAGTGTCTTCGACGGCGGCTCGATCTACTGGAGCCCCTCCACCGACGCCCACGCCATCTGGGGCCTCATCCGCGACAAGTGGGCCGCCATAGGCTGGGAGAAGGGCTCCCTCGGCTACCCCACCAGCGACGAAATCTCCCTCCCCGACGGCGCCGGGAAGCGCCAGGTGTTCCAGGGCGGCTCGCTCTACTGGCATCCCACGCGCTCCAACGGCGTCCACCCCGTCTGGGGCCTCATCGGCCAGCGCTGGGGACAGGCGGGCTGGGAAGGCGGGGTGTACGGCTACCCCGTCACCGACGAACTCCAGCAGGAGGGCGTCACCCAGATGTTCGAGCACGGCCCCATCCGGTGGTCGCCGAACGAGACCGCGAACCCGCTGATCCCCCGCGCGAACGCCCAGTTCTTCCAGGGCAGCCCGGCCCCGGGCGATCTGAAGGAGAGCGCCACGCTGCTGCCCAAGGGCCCCGACCGGGGCGTCGTCGTGGTGCGCGGCTACATCGGCGACGACGGCAACCCGGTCAACCACGCCCTGGGCAACCACCGCCTGTGGAGCACCGAACCCGAAGCCAGCTCCAAGGTGGCCATCGCCTGGGACACCGCCACGGGCCAGGTCGGGATCTACGTCGACCAGTCCTGCGTCGGGGATCTGACGTGCCGCAATGCCAAGCCCCTGGTGCGTACCGAGCACGCCAAGGTGGTCCAGGACGACCGGACCCCGCAGAACGAGTACTGGGCGGAGCCCTACGGTGACGGCGGCATCCGGGTGGACGTGTCAGCGGTCAACTCGTTCGTGGACGTCCCGGGCTCGCAGTACGCGGATCTCGGCCGGATCAACGCGACGTTCCACATCTACCCGCACGGCTACGACGACAAGAACAAGAACTTCACCGGCTTCGACGTCGACACGAACAAGGACAAGTACCCGTCCTGGGAGGTCCTGCGCTACCCGCGCCTGCTGGAGAACTCCGGTTCCCCGCAGGCTCTGTGGCAGGGCGCCGTGTGGCAGGGTTCCATCACGGACCTGAAGGCCCCGCAGCACCTGTGCTACCGGAACGACCCGGACCACGCACCCGTCAACATGACCTGCAACTGATCAACGCGGGAGGCCGGTCCGTCCGGTCTCCCGCTCGGTCCGCCGGCACGATGTACGCCCTGGCGCAGTGGGCGCCGATTCCGGCGCTGCGGAGGTGGCCGGGCGCGGGCCGGCAAGCCTCGGTCAGCGCACGATGAAGGCCTCGGTGACGTGCACCGCGGTGCGCCTCCCTCCCCGACGGGAAGGAAGGGGCACCGCGCGTCACGGCCGGCCGCTCAGCACCGCATGGCTTCGGCCTTCTCCAGGGCGAGTACTTGGAGGCTCCGCGGTACGGCGACCGTGTGGACGGGGTGGCGCACACCGTCGCCCGCGAGAACAGCACCGGGTCTCGCAGGGAAGCACGTCATGCGACTCATTCTCCTCCTACCGTCCAACTCATCGCTGCCAGCGCCGGATTCACGATGACTGTGACCCTACGGTTCGTCGATGTCCTCGACCGCCCCGGGGTTGTCGTAGAGCGGCCGGCCCCACTCGTAGGCGGTGACCGTGGTGGCCGAGCCGGCGACGAGGTCGGGGTCCGGGCGGACGGCCACCGTGACGACCGGGTACCGCAGGAACCAGCCGGCCACCAGCGCGGCCACATCCGGGTGTTGCCGTCCGCCGAGGACGGCGTCTTGCCCGTGGTGTGCCAGGTGTGCGAGGAGTTCAGAAGTCTGAACGCCCAGAGCGCCGCCCCGCTCACTGGCGGGCAGGTCGGGGCAGTTCGTCGAGCCAGGCGCCGATGAGGCCCTGGACGGTCTCGGCGCACTCGACCTGCGGGTTGTGGCCGACGCCGTCGAGCACCGTCGCCGCCATCCGGGGGTAGTGGTCGAGCAGGGCGAGTTGGTCGCGCCAGCCCACCAAAGCGTCCTGCCGGGTGGTGACCAGCAGGTGCCGGCCCTGGTGCTCCGGCGCGCGGTGTTCGGGCCAGTGCGGCAGCAGGAAGTCGGCTTCGAGTTCGGCGGCGGCCGCCGGGTCGTGCGCGCGCCATCCCGGCCGGACGTACTGTTCGAAGAGCTTCCAGTTGCGCGCGGTGTGACGGGCCATGACGAGGCCGAAGAGTTCGCGGTCGGCGGGCGGGAGCCGGTCGAGGAGCTCGTCGTCGCGCTCGGACACGGTCACGCCGGGCAGGGTCCGGTCGGGGCCCCAGTGCACGACCGGTACGAGCAGCGCCGAGCCCAGGACCTGCGCCCCGAACCTCGCCGTCACCGCCCGGGCCAGCTGTCCACCGAACGACTGCCCGAGCACGGCGAAGGGCTGCTCACCCAGTTCGGCGTGGATCCAGTCGAGGACGGCGTCGGCCAGGGTGGCCGCCGAGGTCGTCCCCGGCAGCCGGGGGCTGGTGCCGTGGCCGGGGAGGTCGAGGTAGAGCCGCCGCCACCCGGGGCGGTCGGCGAAGGCGGGTTCGACGGGGAGCAGGACCCGGTGGTCGACGGTGTAGCCGTGGATCATGACGAGCGGTGTGCCGTCGCCGAATTCGAGGTGCCGGATGGCGGAGTCGGTCATGACGGAAGGGTCCAACCATCACACCAGTGGCAAGGTCAAGCCGACCGCCCGGCAGGCCGACAGGCCGACAGGCCGCCCGCGGCGCGTCCCGACGTCGGCTCACACCTCGGACGCACCCCTCAGGCTCACACCAACAGACACACACCTCGGGCTCACGCCTCAGGCCCGGCTCTTGACCTCGGTGAGGTACTCCCGGATGGCATCACGGTTACGGGTCAGGCACTGGATCCGACGGGTCATCCGCTCCGTCTCGGACTCCAGGGTGCCGATCATCTCCGGTGTGGCGTCGGCGAAGTGGATCGTCCGCGGGCTGTCCAGGCAGGGCAGGATCTGCCTGATGATCCGCGTGGGCAGTCCGGCGTCCAGGAGTCCGCGGATTTGCAGGACCCGGTCGACGAGGTAGTCGTCGTAGGCCCGGTAGCCGTTCGCCTCGCGGTGCGCGGTGATCAGGCCCTGCTGCTCGTAGTACCGCAGCAGGCGCGGAGGAGTGTCCGTCAACCGGGCGAGTTCGCCGATACGCATGTGACCACCCTCACGCCCGACCGGTGCCGTTCCGGGCTGGACCTTGACATGGATGTCAAGGATAGACGATCGGGCCCATGCCCGAACTTCACTCCCCCAGCCCCTCGAACCCGCCCGCCACCCGGCTTCCCCAACCCTCGGACCCGCCCGCCGCCCGGCTGCCCTGGCCCAGCCTGCTGGCCCTGAGCACCGCCGGATTCGTCACCATCATGACCGAGGCCCTGCCCGCCGGCGTGCTGCCCGCGATGAGTGCGGACCTCGGCGTCAGCCAGTCCGGCGCCGGGCAGTCCGTCACGCTCTACGCGGCCGGTTCCATCGCGGCCGCCATACCGCTGACCGCCGCTACCGCCGGCTGGCCGCGCAAGCGCCTGCTGCTGCTGTCCGTCGGCGGCTTCGCCGCGGCCAACGCCGTCACCGCGGTCTCGACGAACTACCCCCTCACCATGGCGGCGCGCTTCGCCGCGGGCCTGGTCGCAGGCCTGCTCTGGGCCCTGCTGGCCGGGTACGCCCGCAGTGTCGTCGCGCCGGAGCAGCGCGGCAGGGCGATGGCCGTCGCCATGGGCGGCTCGACGGTCGCCCTGTCGGTGGGCGTGCCCGCCGGCACCCTGGTCGCCGCGCTGGTGGGCTGGCGCACCACCTTCGGACTGATGAGCGCCGTCGCCGTGGCGCTCGCCGCCTGGATGCTCGTCGCGCTCCCGGCCGTCCCGGGGCGGCCCGGCCACGCCCGCACCCCCGTCCGGCAGGTGCTGCGCATCCCGGGGGTGGCGGCCGTCCTCACCGTCACGGTGGCCTTCGTCCTCGCCCACAACCTGCTCTACACGTACGTCGCGGCGCTGCTCGCGCCCCTGGGCCTCGGCGGCCGGACCGACACCGTCCTGCTCGTCCTCGGACTGTCCTCCCTGGTGAGCATCCTCGGTACCGGGGCGCTGATCGACCGCCACCTGCGCACCCTGACGGTCGCCGCCTGCGCCCTCCTCTCCGCCGCGGCCCTGTCCGTCGCCGCCGCCCTGCTCACCGGCACCTCCTGGCCCGTCTACGGCAGCGCCGCGGTCTGGGGTCTCGCCTTCGGTGGCGCCGCCACCCTCCTGCAGACGGCGGTGGCCGACGCGGCCGGCCCGGCCGGGGACATCGCCCAGTCCCTGCTCGTCACGTGCTGGAACCTCGGCATCGCCGGCGCCGCGCTCGCCGGCGGTCTCCTCCTCGACCACGGAGGCCCGAGCACGCTGCCCTGGTCCGCCCTGGCCCTGCTCGCCACCGCCCTGACCGTCACTGTCGCCGCCCACCGCCACGGCTTCCCCCGCCCCACCGGCCACCCGAGATCCCCAGTACCGCACTCACGCTGACACCGAACTGCATACACCCACTCCTGGTGACGACCCGAAACGCTCTGTGAGCACGCCAGAAGGCATGCGCGGCGGTGGTGGACTTCGGAAACCCGGCTCCCAGGCGACGCGCACGAGTGCTCCCGCTGCTCCGCCCTGGCTCTGCGCGCCCGCGCGTTTCGCCAGACCGGGCGCACCCCAGCGGTGGCGTCCCGACACCGGGCCTTCGGCCGCCGGGTGTTCAGCCTCCGGGTGGTCAGCCTCCGGGTGGTCAGCCTCCGGGGGTTCGGCCGCGGGGTGTTCGGCCGCCGGCCGCCGAGATCCGGACAACTCGGGCCCGCAACCGTCCGAATTCGCCGGGATCGTCGGCGGCCGGGCGGCGGCTGCTTCTACGCTCGCGTCCACACCGTGGTCCGAGGGGGGACGCCGTGGCCCGAAGGCCCGTACGACGACGCCGGTCCACTGCCGCCCGCCGCGCGCAACAGGCCCGGGACAACGCGCTGACGCTGGGCATCGCGGCTCTGGTCGCGGTCACCGTGGTGTCGTTCGTGCTGACGTGGCTGGCCCGCCACCTGCTCCTGGTCGCCGCGCTGCTGGCCACCGGCGTGGTGGTGGGCGCCGTCGTGCTGCGCCTGCGGCAGCTGGCCCGGCGGCGGGAGCTGGCTGCGCGCACGGCGCAACTGCGGCACATCGGCCCGTTCCTGAGCATGACTCCGAAGGCGTTCGAGCACGCGCTGGCGGACCTGTGCAGGCGGGACGGCTGCACAAAGGTGACGGTGGTCGGCGGGACCGGCGACCTCGCGGCGGACGTCCTGGCCACCACCCCGTCCGGGCAGCGGCTCCTCATCCAGGCCAAACGGTACGGGCCACGGACCTCCGTCGGCTCCCAGGACGTCCAGAAGGTCAACGGCACCTACCGCGACGTCCACCGCTGCGACCTGGCGGCCGTGGTGACGACCAGCTCGTTCACCAAGGCCGCCGCCGCGTTCTGCGCGAACGTCGGCATCCACGCCATCGACCGGCGGGCCCTGGCCCTGTGGGCCGAGGGAACCGGCAAACCCCCCTGGGCCTGACGCCTGACCGCCCGGGCCCGCACCGTCGTGGGGCTCGGGCGGCCTCGTCGCGCGCCTGCGCCGTCCTGGTGCGTGTGACGGGGTCAGGTGGTGCAGGTGGGGACGTTGTCGAGCCAGGCCGGGCCCTGGACGTAGATGTTGCTGATCCAGCCGCGGTAGTCCGGCAGGTAGGACCAGGCGTCGTTGACGTAGCCCTCGGCCTCGACCTTCTCGGCGTGCTGCTGGCACTGGATGCGGACCGTCGTGGGGCCGGGCAGGACGGCGACGGGCGGGTTGGCGGTCGACGGGGTGGGGCGGATGTTCACCCCGCTGTTCCAGGTCCGGCGGTCGGCGCCCGCGGGGACGTCCGGCGTGTAGCGCAGGGCGCCGGCGTAGTCGGCGGCCGTGTGGCTGGAGAAGTCGGAGACCATGAGGCGGGTGTCCGATTCGCGGGCCTCGACGATCTTTCCGCCGCCGAGGTAGATCGCCACGTGGTGGACGTGGGTCAGGCCCCAGAAGACCAGGTCGCCGGGGCGCAGCACACCCTGGTCGCGGCCGAGTTGCTGTCCGGGCAGGCGGGAGATCTCGGCGGCGTCCTGCTGCCCGACGACGTCGCTGCCGACGGCCTGGGACCAGGCCCAGCGGACGAAGCCGGAGCAGTCGAAACCGACCCGGAAGGGGTCGTTCCCGGAGCGCTCGGGGTCGCTGGGGTCGACCTGGCCGTACGTCGCGCCGGGGGTGGTGCCGTGCCCGCCGCCCCAGGTGTACCAGGTACCGGCGGCGACCTGGCCGCAGGCGGCGGAGATGGCCCGGCCGGCGGCCTCCGATATCGGGGCGCCCTGCGCGGCACACGCGGCGTCGGCCGGCCCGGCCGGGGCGTCGGCGCGGGCCGGGGGCGTCACCGCCGCCAGCAGGGCGACCACCAGGCAGACCAGCAGACTGGCCAGAGCGATACCACGAGTGTTCGTTCTCAACGGAGGTCCTCTTTCACCGAGCCGGGACGAAGCTGAACGGAACGGAACGGGTTACGGGACTGACCATCCTCCTGCGGAAGCCCGGCATCAACGCCCCTGCCGAATCGGACAGTTGAAGAAACACCGTCGCCCCGCCCCCAGACGGGCCCCTCGCTTGTCGGGGCAGAGGGCGTCCTGTACGCCACCTGTGAACGTTCGCCGCGCGCCGGTACCGTCCTTGTAACAGCGCGGTCCTGCGGGGCCGGTGTGGCCGCGATCTCGGGAGAGCAGCCGCGCTTGAGGAACACCACACACATGTTGAGGACCTTCACCAAGACGTTCGCGGACCCCCACACCCAGCAGCGCTCCCTGGCCCACCACCGCTGGATCGCCCGCACCAACCCCGACGTACGCATCCCCCACGTCGTCCACGTCCACCCCACCGCGATCGACTACGAGCACCTCGACGGCCACCACGGCACCCCCGACGACCTACTGACCCTGGCCGACCTCCTTGGCCACCAGCACACCACCGCCCACACCCACGACCTGCACGCCGCCCGCCTGAACGCACCCCACACCAGCGCCGACGACACCAGCGCCGACGACACCAGCCATGACCACACCAGCGGCGCCGTCACGACCGCCGACGTCACGACCGCCGACGTCACGACCGCCGACGTCACGACCGCCGACGTCACGATCGACGACTTCGCCGACAGCCGCCGCGAGCGCCTCCACCGGCTTCTGGCCACCGGCACCGTACCGTCCCCGCTCCTGACCCCCGGCGCGATCGACGACTGGCTGGAGCAGGCCGCCACCATGCCCGCCGCCTTCTACAAGGACGCCAACCCGCGCAACTTCCTCATCACCGACACCACCGTCGCCGTCGTCGACTTCGACTCCCTCACCCTCGCTCCCTTCGGCTACGACCTCGCCAAGATCATCGTCACCATCTCCATGACCACCGGCCCCCTGCCCGAGGACACCATCCGTCGGGCCGTAGCCGCCTACAACCGCCATCCCGAGCAGCGCGGTCTTCCCGGATGCTCCTGGCTCGAGTTCGCCGCATGGTGCGAGTTCCACCACATCCTCACCACGCCCCACCACGGCACCAACGGCTACCGGTACAGCTGGCACGCGATCAGGCCGGCCTGGACCACCGACATCCTTCGGAACTCCGACAACAAGTGAACACCGTGACGAACATCAGCATAACGCTCCATTCGGTCTATCAACCGACAATGTGACACATCTGCGTGGTGATCCGATTTCAGACGGTGATCGACACGTTCTCGACAGTCCCACCGATCCACTCATCGCGCACGGGCCCTTGCCGCCACGCTGTACCCGCCGCCACCCCTACGGGTGCGCGAGATCAGGAGGGGACATGGCGAGGGGCACCACCCACCAGGTCGAACTGCTACGCGCAGAAGTCGGGACGGCCCTTCAGGCCGGCCTGGAGGAGATCCGCAACCACACCGACAACCTGCGAGCCGAACTCACCGCGACGCTGGCGGCCGGCCTGAGCGAACACCGCGACGAGTTCCTCGAAGCGATCGCCAAAGAACAGCAGGAGGCCAGCCGCGCCCACCAGGACAACCGCAGCCTCCACCGCCAGTTGGGCAATCTGCGCAACGAACTCAGCACTCGGCAGAACAGCGGCCGCGCTCCCCTGGACGGCGGCCCCACCGAGGCGCCTCGGCCCGCCGTCGACTCCCCCGAGGCCGTGGGCCAGCCGGTGGAAGTTGCTCCGGAGATCGAGGGCCCGGACGAAGCCGCTCACCTGCCCGGCGGTGATGCCGGCAGCAGCAACTCCCCCGGTACCAACGAGCTCCCCGACGCCGAGCCCCCGGCATCCGGGCAGGCCGCACAGCACGCCACAGAGCAGGCCTCCCCCTCCGTGACCGGCGAGGCCGCGGAATCCGACAGCGAGGAGACAACCGTGTCCGAGACCACCCCTGCCGACGACGCGCCGACCGCCCCGCACGTCCTCGCCGAGGACCAGCTCAGCCAGATCGCGGCCGAGGTCGCCGCCCGACTCGCAGACCTGTTCCGCCCCTCCGGCCCCACGGAGCACGACACGAAGGTCGATCTGGAGGGCACGGAAGCAGTCGCGCCGGACCAAGCCGTCATCGACGACCTCCCGAGCGGCCGCGCCGACGACGTGTCCGGTCTCATCCCGGAGCCCTTCGTCTGGGAAAACCACGTCAACACCCTTCTCAAGGCCGCAGCCGTGAAGACCGTCGCGATCTCCTGCCACCCCGAGACCTGGGACTTCCTGGCCGCCCAGGCCGAGGGCGCCGACCACTTCTCGAAGCCGGTCAACGACGGCAACGAGGACACGATCCTGTCCGGCCCCAGCACCATCGCCCTCCTCAACGCCCTCCGGGAAACCGCCTACAGCGGAGTCGACAACGGCAACGGCACCAGCATCGGAACGTGGGCCCTCGCCGTCACCAGCTACGAGCGCATCGCCGCCGTCATCAACAGCACCCGCCCCGCCGACGAACAGGCCGGCAACGACCGCCTGCACCAGCCGCACATCGTCCTCGACGACCGCAGCACCGACAACTCACCCCCCACCGGCTGACCCGCCGACACAGCCGGGGCCTCGACCTCAGCGGACGGCACCCAAGATCGATTCCGCTGGCCGACGACGCTCGGCAACAAGACAACAGGTCACGGGCTCACCGGGATCAACAGCTACACGAACGACAGAACGTCACCAACCGCCTGCCCGACGCCTGGCACCGGCCGCACCGATAGCCTGCACGAATGAAGCGGATTCAGCGGACTGCTGGCGTGGTCGTCGGCTCGGCTGTGGGTGACGCGCTTGGAGCCCCTTTTGAGTTCGGCCCCCAAGGAGCGTTCTCCGCGCGGTTCCCCCTCCCCGGTGCCGGTGCTGAGATGTGCGGAGGTCGCGGCTGGGATCCGGGCGAGGCCACGGACGACACGCAGATGGCCGTGATGGTGGCGGAGTCACTGGTCCAGCGGGGAGGGCTGGACCTGTCGGACATCTTCGACCGCTTCCAGCGGTGGGCGGCATCCGAACCCAAGGACATCGGCTTGCAGACCGAGGACGTCCTCACCAACGGCATGCCCTGGGATCTGGCCGCCGCGATCCACTTCCAGGTCAACCTGCGGGCAGCAGGTAATGGCTCGTTGATGCGGGCATCGACATCCGCGGTCCACTTCGCACGTGCGGGACAGGCCGCCACCATGGATGCCGCTCGGCGCATCGCCGCCCTCACCCACGGCGACCGCGCCGCCTGGGAAGGCACCGCGATCTTCCACGAACTCATACGCGTCACGCTGGAAGACAACGACGCCCTCCGCGCGCTCCCTGACGTTCTGGCGCTCATCCATCCCGATCACCGCTCGCGGTACGCGACGGTCCTCGATCCCGACTGGCACCCGGACCAGGCAACCGAGTTCAACGGCGCCGTCTGGCCCTGCCTGGGGTCAGCGGTCTGGGCTCTGCGCACCACGACGAGCTTCGAGGGCGCGCTGCGCGCGGCCGTCGACCTGGGCGGCGACACGGACACCGTCGCCGCGGTCACCGGCGGGCTTGCGGGTGCCCGTTACGGACTGGACGCGATCCCCTCCCGGTGGACCGAGCCGCTGCACATCCCGCTACCGGGTTCCGGCGGACGGGTCCTGCAACTGTCCGATCTCCTTGATCTGGTGGACGGCCTCGGGGGCTGACCTCGCCCGAGAACCCGCGGCGCGCCACCGACCGGGTATGACGACAGGACCGCGACCGGTCCGGCGAAGGCTCGCTGCGTACCCGGGCGCGCGGGGCGTTGTCATAGGGGCTTGGCAGGATGCTCCCATGCTCGCCATCCGCCCTGACCAACACCGTGACGACCGGTCCGGTCCTCCCGACCTCCGGGGTGACTTCGAGGTGCACCTGACCGTGGAGCCCGGCGCCGCCGAGGCGCTGGCCGGGTGGGCCGACGGTCATGGCCTGAAGTTCACCCACATCCTGCTGGCGCGCGGTGCGGCGCCCTCGCAGCCGATGCTCACCCTGCGCGCCAACGGCTCGTTGGACGAGGTCGCTGCGGCGACGTCCCGCACCACGGGCCGGCTGGTTCGGGCCGGGTTCACGGTCCTGCGGACGAAGATCGAGGCCACTCCGTGGGCGGAGGGCGTTCCGGTCTCGGACGAGGACGCCGTACCGCACGGGGCGCGCCGGTACTTCGAGCACCACGTCAAGCTGCTGCTTCCGGGCCCGCTTCCCACGGCCGGCCTCACCTACCCCGCCCGCCTCGCGGACCTCGCCGAGTTGGCCGTCCGCCACGGTGCGCACCTGTCGCACAACCCGCGCCGGATACGCGACGACGGCCGGCGCGAGTGGTTCGTGACCCAGCGGTGCCGCCTGGTCGGCCTGAGCACCGCGGGCCGTCGGCTGGAGGCGCTGCTCCGCGGCCTTGCCGCCGGCGGTCGCGAGATGGTGTCGGTGGAGCGCGAGTTCGTCGCCGTGGACAGCGCCGAGGCCCTGGACGAGGGATGGATCAGCGAGCACGAGCAGAAGCACGAACGCGAACACGAACAGAGGCACGAGCACGAGCACCGTGCCGGACCGTACGGAGAGGGAGACCCGCGATGACCGAGGACCAGCCCCAGTCACCAGTGGCCTGGGAGGAACTGACATACGGGCCGTGGCAGGGTGTCCTGCTTCCCCGGCAGCCACCGCCGGAGGACGTCCGCGAGGACCGGGGCCTGCCCAGGAGCGTCCGGCCGATCGACGACGAGGCGGTGAGCCAGCAGCCGGTCTTCGACCCCGCCCTCGCCGGGTACACCCGGGCCCTGCGGCCCAGTGAACCCGCCTTCACCGACCCTCAGCTCGCCCAACCGTGGCTTGCCGCGCGGCGCGAGGCGCTGAACACCGTGCTGTCCGCCGTCGCCGGCTCGCAGTGGGCCGAGCACCTGGTCCTGCGCGGGAGCGTCCTGCTGCGGGCCTGGTACGGCGAGCAGGCGCGGGAGCCGGGGGACCTGGACTTCGTGGTCCGTCCGACGGACTGGCAGCTGGAGGACGAGCGCACGGACCGCATGTTCGAGGAACTCGCCGCCGACGCAGAACGGCTCTCGGGCGCGGTGCGGCTGCACGCGGACCAAGCGGTCAGCGACGAGATCTGGACGTACAGCAGGATTCCCGGGCGTCGGCTCGTCCTGCCGTGGTCGGCACCCGGCGTTCCGGGCGGGACCGTCCAGTTGGACTTCGTCTTCACCGAACACCTGCCCGTCCCACCGGAGTCCTACCAGCTCCCCGGCGTCACGGGCCGGTTGTTCGCCGCCACGCCACAGCTCTCCCTCGCGTGGAAGATCCTCTGGCTGGCCTCGGACAACCACCCCCAGGGCAAGGACCTCTACGACGCGATCCTGCTCTCGCGCACCGACGAGGTGCCCTACGACCTGCTGCGGCAGGTCTTCACCCAGTCCGACGAGACCTGGTCGCGCTGCCCGCTCCTCCCGGAGCAGATCGCCGGACTCTACGTCGACTGGGACGAATTCGCCAAGGACTACCCGCAGTTCGCCGGACCCCTGGAGGAGTACCCTGCGCAGCTGCTCGCCGGGCTCCACGCGACCTTCACCGACCACGGCGAGTACGCACTGCGCGCCCAGTGGCTGGCCCCGCTGATCGAGGAACTGCGGGAGGTGCTGGCGCGCGAGGGCATGGACGAGGTCCAGCAACGGATGTCCCGGCGGTACATGGCCCCGGACGACTCCCTGGTGATCATCCGCGAACTGCTCGGCGGCGGCCTCGGGGGCAACCTCGAAGACGCCCGCCGCGCCGTCGCCGCCCGCCTCGGCGACAAACCGGACCGGATGACCCGCATGCTGGCGGAGGCCGCCGCCCGCTACGCCGCCGAGCTCGCCGACGACCAACCGGCGGACGGCACCCACAACTGACACCGACCCGGGCAGTACCCGGCGCCGGAAGAGGAACCCGACCACCGAAAACCCAACTCGCCGACCGACCGTGGCCCGGTCGGTCGGTCAGTCAGTCGGTCAGTCAGTCAGTCAGTCAGTCGGCCAATCGGCGAGCCGGGGAACGGGAGGTTCAACGCGCCAGCAGCTCCCGGATCGCCTCCGCGATCTCGTCGGGCGCCTCCTCGGCCATGAAGTGCCCCGCTCGGGTCAGCCGGTGGTCGAGGTCCGGCGCCCACGCCTTCCACACCGCGGCCGCGTCGTAGCCCAGCTGCGCGCCCCAGTCCTGCTGGACGACCGTCACGGGCATGGCCAGCTGCGACCCCGCGTCCAGGTCCGCTCGGTCGTGCGTGACGTCGATGCCCGCCGAGGCCCGGTAGTCCGCGACGATCGACGTCACCGCCGCCGCGCTCGCCCGCAGGTACTCGGCACGGACATCCTCGGGAACGGCGGTCGCGTCATTGGCCCAGGAGTCGAGGAACGAGCCGAAGAACGCGTCCGCGCTGTTGGCGATCATCGCCTCCGGCAGGCCCGGCGGCTGCGCCATCAGGAAGAGGTGGTAGCCGACCGCCGCCGGGACGCCGTGCAGGACGTTCCACATGTCGAGGGTCGGCACGACGTCGAGGATGCCCAGGTGCGTGACGGTCTCAGGGTGGTCCAGCCCCGCCCGGAAGGCGACCAGGGCGCCCCGGTCGTGGCCGACGAGGGCGAAGCGCTCGTGGCCGAGGGCGGCCGCCAAGTTCACGACGTCGGCGGCCATGGTGCGCTTGGCGTACACCTCGGGGTCGGTGGCCGCCGGCTTGTCGCTGGCGCCGTAGCCCCGCAGGTCAGGGCAGATCACCGTGTGTTCGTCGGCGAGCCGCTCGGCAACGTGCCGCCACATCAGGTGGGTCTGGGGGAAACCGTGCAACAGCACGACCGGGCTGCCGCTGCCGCCGACGGCGGCAGCCAGCTCCACCCCGTCCGCGCCGGGCAGGCGGACGTGATCGAAGCCGGGAATGGTGAGCGTCATGAAGGGCCGTCCTTGTCGGTCGGGGGCTGACCGGACCAGCCTGGGCGACGGCGATCAGCAACGGATCAGTACCGGCCGCCAGTACCGGCCGCCAGTACGTGCCGGTCACTACGGACCGGTCGCTACAGACCGGTCGCTACAGACCGATCAGCAGCCGATCAGTTCGGTCAAGCGCAGCCGACCCCCGACACGGAGGATAGGGGCATACGAATCGACGTGCTCGGTGCCGTGCGGGCCCTCCGCGACGACGGCAGCCCGATCGACCTGGGCGGCCCCCGCCATCGTGAGGTGCTCGCCCGGCTCGTCGCCGCCGAGGGGCGGATGGTCACCACCGACACCCTCGTCGACGACCTGTGGACCGATCCACCGGCCCGCGCCGTGGGCGCTCTGCGTACGTTCGTCGCCGCGCTGCGCCGTGCCCTCGAACCCGACCGGCCGCCGCGCGATCCGCCGCGCGTCATCATCACCGAAGGGCCCGGCTACGCGTTGCGCCTGCCGCGCGAGGACGTGGACGTCCACCGGTTCCAGGACACCCTGGCCCGCGCCCGGCGCGGCCCCGGCACAGTGCCCGGCCCCGACGCGATGCCCGGTCTCGGCGCGGTGGCCCACCCCGACACAGCTACCGCCCCCGACACGCTGGCCGACCTCAGCGCGGCGCTCAAGGACTGGCGCGGACCCGCGTACGCCGATGTGACCGGCGCCGCATGGGCGCAGCGCGAGCGGACCCGGCTGGAGGAATTGCGGCTGGAGGGGGTGGAACTGCGCGCCCGCCTCCTCCTCGACTCCGGTGAAGGGGCCGGACTCGTCGCCGAACTGGGCGCCCACGTCGCCGAACAGCCGTGGCGCGAGCCGGCCTGGGGGCTGCTGGCCCGCGCGCTGTACCGCGCGGGCCGCCAGGCCGACGCGCTGGCCACCCTCCGCCGAGCCCGCGCGATGCTCGTCGATCAACTCGGACTCGACCCTGGCGCCGAACTCCGGCGTCTGGAGACGGACATCCTCAACGGGGCCGCGCCCCTCGAAGGCGCCCGTACCGGGTGGAGCGGCCCCGGCGTCCGACTCGGCCCGCGCACCACCGTGGATCTGGCCCGCACCCTCGCACTGGCGGGTGGCGACGCGCTCGTCCACTCGCGACGCGACCGCCTCGCCGCCGTTCAGGCCGCGGAACGCACGGGAGACCTCCTCCTGACCGCCCGGATCATCGGCGCCTACGACGTGCCCGCCGTCTGGAGCCGGGCCGACGACCCCGAGCAGTCCCGCGCGGTCGTCGCGGCTGCCGAACGCACGCTCACCGCGCTCGGCCCCGACGGCCCCGCCGACTTGTCGGCCCGCCTCCTGGCCACGGTCGCCGTCGAGAGCCGCAGCGCCGACCTGTCCACGGCCGAACTGGGCCGCGGACAGCAGGCGGCACAACAGGCGGAGGCGCTGGCGCGGGTCCTGGCCGATCCCGCCCTGCTGGTCTTCGCCCTCAACGGGGTGTTCCTGCAGTCCTTCACCCGCCCCGGCCTCGCGGCGGTACGGGACGGGATCGGCGCCGAGATCCTCGACCTGGCCGCCCGGCACGAGCTGCCGAACTTCGGCGTACTCGGCCGACTCGTCCGCCTCCAGTCCGCCTCGGCCCTCGGAGACCTCGACGCCGCGGCCTCGCACGCCGAAGCTGCCAACCGACTCGCCGCCACCACCGAGGCGCCCCTCGTCCCCGTCCTCACCGGGTGGTTCCGGGCCCGGGCCACGGCCGCCCGCAGCACCGAACCCGGCGGGCCGACCGCCGCCACGGCCGCAGCGCACTACCGGGCCGCCGAGAACGCCCTCCAGCGGGCCGGAATGCCGGGGCTGCACCGCGGCCTGTTCGCGCTCGCCCTCCTCGGACTGCGTCTGCTGCACGACCGGCCCGCACCCACCGACCCGCACCTCGACTGGGGCCCGTACCGGGCTTGGGCGCGCCCCCTCGTGCTGCTCGCCCAGGACCGGGTCGAGGAGGCCCGTACCGCGCTCGCCGCGGTGCCCGATCCCGCGCGCGACCACATGCAGGAGGCCATGTGGTGCCTGACCGCCCGCGCCGCCGTTCGCCTCGGCGAGCCCGGTATCGCCGCACGCGCCGGGGCTTTCCTGCGCGGTGCCCGTGCGGAGCATGCCGGCGCCGCCAGTGGAATGCTGACGCTGGGCCCGGTGGCGCGGTACCTGGCAGAGGCGGAGGCATGCGCCGGAGCGGGGTAGGCGATGCTGCCCGGGTACACCGCGCCCCGGCCGGCACCTCGCCGTCTACCGGGCCGGACCCGGCGCCGCCCGGCCTAGCCCGCG
The DNA here is from genome assembly GCF_044741445.1 of Kitasatospora sp. NPDC088160. Taxonomy (NCBI): domain Bacteria; kingdom Bacillati; phylum Actinomycetota; class Actinomycetes; order Kitasatosporales; family Streptomycetaceae; genus Kitasatospora; species Kitasatospora sp. NPDC088160. Next base: position 185,130 of record NZ_JBIUSS010000006.1, read on the forward strand.
GTCCTGATCACGCACAGGCGGCGGGTGGCACGGGTGAGGGCGACGTACAGGTCGCGTTCGCCGGCCCGGCGGGCGGCGGTGATCTGGTCGGGGTCGACGACGAGGACGGCGTCGAACTCCAGGCCGCGCGCCTCGGAGGCGGGGACGAGGCGGACGTGTCCGGGCAGGCCGGCGGCCTCCAGTTCCGGCAGGCGGGCGTCCGCGCAGACCACGGCGAGGAGGTCGCCGGGGTGGGCGGCCGTCTGGGCGCGCAGTTCGGCCAGGACGGCGGCGGCGAGGCCGTGGGCCGGGGCGGTGAGGGTGCGCGGGGGTTCGCCGTGGCGGATGGCGCGGGCGCGGGCCTGGCCGGGGGCGATGCGGGCGAGCAGGTCGGTGGTGGCGGCGAGGATCTCCTGCGTGGTGCGGTAGCTGACGGTCAGGGTGTGCAGGTCGAAGCGGCTCCCGGTGTGCGGGTGGAGGGCCTCGTGCCAGTCGCGGGCCTGGGCGGCGGGGCCGGCCTGGGCGAAGTCGCCGACGACGGTCATCGATCGGGTGGGGCAGCGGCGCAGCACGGCGCGCCACTGCATCGCGGTGAGTTCCTGGGCCTCGTCGACGACGACGTGGCCCCAACTGCGCTGCGGGGGGCCGTCGAGCAGGGCGGCGGCCTCGTCCAGCAGCGGCAGGTCGGCGTCGGTCCACGGGGCGTCGGGGGCGCGCAGCAGGCGGGCGCGCTGGTCGTCGGAGAGGTGGGGCAGGTGGGCGGTGAGGGCGGCGGGGTCGGTGAGCAGGGCGCGGACGGCGTCGTGCGGGGTGAGGGCGGGCCAGTGGGTGTCGAGGACGCGGTCGAGGTGCGGGTCGTCCAGCAGGGCCGCGCGGACGGCCTCGGCGTCGAAGGTGCCGTCGGTACCCGCGGTGTCGCCGGTACCCACGGTGCCGTCGATACCCGGGGCGTCGCCGGTACCCGCGGCGTCGTGGGCACGTGAGCCGTCGAGACCGAGCCGGCGCAGATCGGCGGCGGCGACGCGGTCGAGGTTGAGGCCGGTGAGCTGGGCGACCTCGGCGTCGAGCTGGTCGAGGGTGTCGGCGGTGTCGCGTTCGAGGGCGCGGGTGAGGGCGTCGGCCAGCAGGTCCTTGAACAGGTCGCGGGCCCGGTTGTGGGCGAGGCCGTCGGCGGTGGCTGCGCGGGCGGCGGCGGCGAGGTCGGACTGCGGCAGGTGCACCTCCTCCTGGCCGACCCGTATGGCCAGGCCGTCCTCCGCCGGGGCCTGGTGGGCGCGGACCACTGCGGCCAGGGCGTCGGCGAGGGCGGGGTCGCCCTTGAGGCGGGCGGTCTGCGGCTCCTCGGGCGCCGCCGGGCCGGGGGTGGCGGGGGCGAGGTCGGCGCAGGTCGCCAGGGCGACGTCGTTCTCGCCGAGCGAGGGCAGCACCTGACAGATGTAGTCCAGGAAGCGGGTGTTGGGGCCCAGGACGAGGACACCGCGTTCGGCGGCGCGCGGGAAGGCGTACAGCACGTAGGCGGCGCGGTGCAGGGCCACCACCGTCTTGCCGGTGCCGGGGCCGCCCTGTACGACCGTCACCCCCCGGTGGCGGGAGCGGACGATCGCGTCCTGCTCGGCCTGGAGGGTGGCGACCGCGGCGCCCATGCGTCCGGTGCGCCGGGCCGACAGGGCCTCCAGCAGCGGGCCGTCGCCGATCACGTCCTCACGGGTGGGGTCGGAGCCGTCCAGCAGTTCGTCGCTGACGGCGGCGACGGTGCGGCCGTCCAGACGCAGGTGGCGCCGGCGTCGCAGGCCCATCGGGTGGACGGGCGTGGCCTCGTAGAAGGGCCTGGCGGCCTCGGCCCGCCAGTCCACCAGCAGCGGCAGTTCGTCCGCCTCGGTGTGCAGGCCCAGGCGCCCGATCCGCAGCGTGGTGCCGTCGGCGGTGTCGAGGCGGCCGAACACCAGCCCGTGGCCGGCGCCTTCCAGGCGGCGTACTTCCCCGGCCCACCGCGCGGCCGCCACGTCCCGCTCGTACACGGCCCCGGCGCCGTCGGCGGGCGCGGCGAGGGTACGGGCCAGTTCGACGCGCGTCTGCTCCAGGCGCCGGTCGTACTCGGCGCACACGGCCCCCACCTGCACGTTTTCCGCCTGCACCTGGCACTCGGCACGGTCATCGCTGTACGGCACGACGGGCCTCCTCTCGGGTTCGGGCCGTCACTATGCGGGGGCGGGCGGGGGAAAGTAAAAGTTGACGAACGTACCGCCGTTGCGCCCTCCGCCCCACGCTTCCCCAACTCTCGTCCTGTGCACCGAATCTGACGAAACATCAGCCAGAGGCGTACGAGTGGTCGCTGAGGACGTCGAGGCCGCAGGTCAGCGGCCGGCGGCGGCGCGCGACGGAACCGGCACGCCATAGGCCTTCCCTATAGCGTCTGCTGACACTTCGTCTTTGCCTCTCGCTCTTTTCCGGCCGTACCGTGAAACAGCTCGACGAGGCACCCACCACGATTTCCCTGAAGTATTCGCGCTCCCTGAGGAATTCGCACCCTGCGCGCCTGGTCGATTCCCATTCCGTCGAGCGGACGAACACCCGGACGAACACCCGGACGAACACGCGATCGAGAGGACCAAGGAAATGACCACGACCCAAAACGGACCAGGCACGCAGGAACTCGCAGGCAAGCGGGCCCTGGTCACGGGTGGTTCTCGCGGAATCGGAGCAGCCATCGTGCGCCAACTCCTGGACGCGGGCGCCAAGGTGCTCACGACCGCCAGGTCGGCGACGGGCACCGTCCCGGAGGAGGCCGCCTTCGTGGCGGCCGACGTGCGAACGCGGGCCGGCGCGGAGGCGCTCGCCACGGCCGCGCAGGAGGTGCTCGGCGGGGTGGACATCCTGGTCCACAACGTGGGCGGGGCGCAGCCGCACCACGGCGCCCTGGCCATCCCCGACGAGGAGTGGCAGAACGCGCTGGACCTGAACTTCCTGGCGTCGGTGCGGCTGGACGCGCTGCTGGCACCGGGGATGCGGGAACGGCGTTCGGGGGCGATCGTGCACGTCTCCTCGGCCGCCGTCCCCACCGTGGCACCGCCGTTCCTGCACTACGTGGCCGCGAAGGCGGCGCTGGAGGCCTACAGCCGGGGGCTGGCCGCCGAGCTGGCCCCGCACGGGATCCGGGTCAACACCGTGTCTCCCGGCCGGACCGCCACCCCCGGCGGCGAAGCGACGCGCGAGCAGTGGGCGCGCCTGGACACGGGGCCGGGCCAGGACACCACGACTCCCCCGCTGGGACGCGACGGCCGACCCGACGACATCGCCCACGCGGTGCTGTTCCTCCTGTCCGGCCGGGCGAGCTGGCTGACGGGGAGCAACCTCGTCGTGGACGGCGGCGAATTCCCCAGGGGCTGACGGCAACGCACAGCGGCCCCGGCTGGCGGCCTCGTTCGGCCGGCACGGCTACCTTGATCACATCGGCGGCCGACAGCAGGGCGTCCGATGCCGACCAGGTCGGCGAGCCCGGAAGAATCCAGATCCGAGACACCGAGGAACCAGAGATGCGTACCCTGATCAGCACCGCCTTCATCTCGCTCGACGGCGTTGTGGAAGGCCCGGGCGGGGAGCCCGGCTACCGGAACTCCGGCTGGACCTTCAAGGACATCGAGTTCCTTCCCGAGGCCTTCGAGATCAAGGGGCGGGAGCAGCAGGAGGCCACCGCGATGCTGCTGGGGCGGGTCAGCTACGAGGCGTTCAGCCAGGTGTGGCCCGACATGGCGGACTTCGCCGACTACAAGGTGATGCCGAAGTACGTCGTCTCCACCACCCTCACCGAGGACGACCTGGTGTCGAACTGGGGCGAGACCACGATCCTGCGCTCACTCGACGAGGTTGCCGCGCTGAAGCAGACCGAGGGCGGCCCGATCATCGTGCACGGCAGTGCGACCCTGAACCAGGCCCTCTCCGACGCCGGTCTGGTCGACCGCTACCACCTGCTCGTCTTCCCGCTCCTGCTCGGCGCGGGCAAGCGCCTGTTCAGCACCACGGACAAGGACACCCAGAAGCTGACGCTCGTCGAGCACGAGGTCTACCCCAACGGTCTGCAGAAGCAGGTCTTCGACGTCGTCCGCTGACGTTCCCCGCAGACCCGGAAAGCCCTCGCGCCAACGACTGCGCGGGGGCTACAGGTCCGCGAGCCAGGGATGCCCCGGGTGTACGCGGGCGAGCAGTTCGGCCAGGGTCCCGCGCTGGGCCGGGGTCATCAGCGGAACGGTCGTGTCGAAGTCCGCCTGGTCCTTCCGGCGGAGGTGCTTGGCCTTGAACAGCAGGACCAGCTCGGGCGCCAGGTACGGGATGCCACCTGCCGTGTGGCGGATGATGTCGCCGTAGGGAAAGCGGATCCTCTCATCGCGCCGGCAGATCCAGACGTCGCCGTCGTGCGGTTCGCGGAACACATCGAGCAGGTAGTCACCGGTGGCCGGATCGCGCAGCCAGGTCTGATGGGTGGCGGCCAGCACCCCCGGTGCGGCGTCCTCCCAGATCCGGCCGCTGCCCACCGCGTCGAAGACGTACCCGGGGAAGCGACTGCGGACCTCGGGAAAGCTCGCGGCCGGAATCGCGATCTCGATGTCCCCGTGCGCACGCGCCTGCCCGCCCCGGAAGAGGTCCAGCGCCCATCCCGCGGCCACACACCACGGCGTGCCGACCCCCGCCAACCGCCGCGCGACCTCGTCCGGCCTCCAGCACGACGACCACCTGTCGTCGAGGGCCGCGACCTCGTCGGCCGACAGCTCGATCCCACCGCCGGGCAGTTGCTCGCTCACGCGAGGAATCTACCAACAGGCCCGCAGGGCCGTGGCCGAGATCGGCACGCCCGGGCACGCCTCAGGGGACGGCCTCCACGGACTCGCCCGGCGGGTGGTGCAACCGGTGCAGGCCGGCGTAGGCGGAGCTGCGGAGGAGGAGCTCGGTGTGGGTGCCGTGGGCGACGATCCGGCCCTGGTCGAGCAGGACGATCTGGTCGGCGTCGCGGACGGTCAGCAGATTGTGCGAAATGATGATCGTCGTGCGATCGGCCATGAGCAGGCGCAACGGGCCCATGATCCGTTGGCTCGACTCCGCGTCCAGGGCCGTGGTGGGCTCGTCGAGGATGAGGACGGGGGCGTCCCGGACCATCGCGCGGGCGATCGCGAGGCGCTGACGCTGGCCGCCGGAGAGCAGCCGGCCGCGCTGGCCGACCAGGGTGTCGTAGCCGTCCGGGAGCCGGGTGATGAACTCGTGGGCGTCCGCCGCCCGGGCCGCCGCCAGGATCTCGGCCTCACTCGCCTCGGGGCGCCCGTAGGCGATGTTCTCCCGGACGGTGCCGTGGAAGACCAGGGTCTCCTGGAGCACCACCGCGACGTTCTCGCGCAGGTCGGTGAGGGCGAGGTCGCGCAGGTCGAGGCCGTCGAGCCGCACCGCGCCGTCGTCCGGGTCGTAGAAGCGCAACAGCAGCTTGGCGACGGTGGACTTGCCCGCGCCGCTGGCGCCGACCAGGGCCAGCGTCTCCCCCGGCGCCACCTCGAAGGACACCTCCGACAGTGCGGGCGCCTCCACGTCCGGGTAACGGAAGGTGACGTCGTCGAACTCGATCCCGCCCCGGGCGCGGCCGAGCGGCCGGGGGGTGGCGGGATCGGTCACCTGTGGACGCTGGTCGAGCAGTTCGATGATCCGCTCGGCGGCGGCGGAGGCCGCGTAGAAGGTGTTGCCGAGCCCGGACATGCTCTGGATCGGGCCGTAGAGCCTGCTCAGCAGGGTGAGGAAGACGATGAGGCCACCGAAGGTGAGCCGGCCGTGCACGAGTTCCCAGGCCCCGAGGCCCATCACCACCAGGCCGCCGAGCAGTTCGACGAAGTCGACCGTCGGCCCGTAGAGCGCTCCGATCCTGGTCGAGGCCATCGCCGCGTGGTACCGGCCGATGCTCTCGCGCTGGAATCGGGCGTGCTCCCAGTCCTGGCGGTTGTACGCCTGGACGAGCGCGATGTTGCCGAGCGACTCCTCGGCGACCGCGCTGATCGAGCCGCTGCGCCGGCGGCGTTCGCGCGAGGCCGCCCGGATCAGCTTCGCGAAGCGGCGGGCGGTGAGGAAGAACAGCGGCGCGGCGACCAGCGCGACCAGGGTCAGGTCCCAGCGCAGCACCAGCAGCAGGCCGACGTAGATGCCGAGCCGCGCCACCTGGCCGAGCGCGTTGACGATGCCGGAGAGCAGGAAGGTCTCGACCGCGTCCACGTCGCCGGTCACCCGGGACAGCACGTCGCCGAGCCGCCGGCGCTCGAAGAAGCCCAGCGACAGGCCCTGGATGTGCCGGAACACGTCCGACCGCAGGATGAGCAGGAAGCGTTCGCTGACCCAGGTGGAGATCACCCGGCGGGCGAAGCCCAGTACTCCGGAGAGCAGGGTCAGCCCCGCATAGGCGAGGGCGATCGGCAGGAACAGGTTCAGCCGGTGCGGAATGAGCATGTCGTCGATGACGATCTTGAACAGCCAGATCTCCATCGCCTCGATCGCCGGGCCCACCGCGACCAGGGCCAGCAGCACCACCAGCCACCGGCGGCCACCCTTGGTGTAGGGCCAGAAGCGCCGGAAGATCGCCATGAGCGGGACCGGCGGTGCCGCGGCGACCACATCGGAGGTCTCGGCGACCGTGAGCAAGCGTCGCAGAGCCGACCGAAGGCTGTGTTTCCTCGTCATCTCACGGTCTTCTCGCTCGTCCCCGAGCCCAGATCACTTCCGGATTGAGAGGAACTCCCGATCAAAGAGGCCCTGCTCCGGGAATGGAAGGTCTCCACACGCACGGCCGGCGCGGGCCCGCGTGGGGTCGCTCCCGGCCGACACGGCAAAGCCGGGCACACGTGCCCGGCCCGCTCTCACAGGGAAGCGATCCTTACCACCGGCCTCCGTAGCCGCCTCCGTAGCCGCCGCGGTCGCCTCCGTAGCCGCCGTAGCCGCCACGGTCGCCGCCGAAGTCGTCACGGAAGTCGTCGTAGCCGCCGTAGCCGCCACGGTCGTCACCGAAGTCGCCGTAGTCGCCACCGCGACCACCGCCGCCCCAGTCGTCACGGAACCGACCGAAGGACTGGAACTGTCCGAGGAATGACATGAGCAACCTTCTTTCGAAGTCCCCCTCGCTCCATCGTCATCCTCACCTCCGCAATGCACAAGCATCGAGTGCGCTAAATGTGAAAATTTGATGATTTTTCCGGATTGTCCAAATCGGCAGCCGCCTGCTTCGATTTCCTGGTCAAGAATCCCCCAAGAAACCGTGTGTGACGAGCCGCCACCCGATCTGCCGATTTCAGGGTGAACCATTGCTCCCGAGCAATCATTCACCTCAGGCAATAGCCATACAGCCATGCCGGGAGCGACCAGTTAGCGCAGCCCCAGGGCAGTAGCGGTACCACCGGTGTCGGACAGTCCGCGCCATAGCCTTCGCGCCACCCGAGGTACGCCTCCAGTACGGGCGGTTCGTCACGGTACTCGGTGAGGGACAGGGCACCGCCCCAGCGGCCGAACCCGCCATCGGCGACCTCGAGATAGATCCGTCTGAGCAAAGGCGGCATGGGGTGCCCCACAACTGCTTCGAGCCCGGACACAGCCTCCGGAAGCGCAGGCGAAGGACGCCCTCCGGCATTCTGCTCGATGAGCCGCTTGATGATCTCGTCCTCCGTCACAGGGCCTTCGTATCAGACACCACCGACACTGCGGTGCCCTGGCCCGAGCCCGCGGACGGATCGCTGACGGTACGGCTCGGGGCCCTCGAAGCTCGGTGGACGTCACCGTGACCGTGGCCGTGTTCGAGACCAGCGGCGGCCGCGTCAGCCGCATCTGGGCCGTCCGCGACCCGGAAACTCCGCGCGTGGACCGGGAACGAACAGACCTGACCGCACGCCACGGCGGAACGCACCAGCCGACACATCGTCAAATCGCCTTCCCCATGCGAACTTTCGGGCGGCCGAAACCATTCTCCGTCACCACCCGAGTCCGCGACGAGGCCTCCTCCGGGAGCACCGTCGTGGGTTATGGTCGGTCCCATGCTGACGGAGTGGGCCTGGATAGCAGCGAAGCTGGTGACGACTCCCGAGACGAAGATCAAGGTCGTCGACTACGGATACCGTCCGTTCGGAACGTACGCCGAGGCACGTCGCAACCTCCTGGAGCACCTTGAGGACGAGAAGTCCTGCCAGGACTTCAAGGACGCCGCGCGCCTCCTGCGGGCGAACCGGAAAGCGACCAGCGTGGTGTACAGCCCGCTCATCTGGCTGATCCACGATCTCCCCCAGGGAGATGACAGCAAGAGAGCGAGCTACCAACTCATCAAGCGGCTTGAGCCGAGCCTGACCGAGCAACTCCTGCCCGGTCTGGCGACCTCACAGGTCAGCCGGCACGCCCGCCTGGGCGTCGCCCTGCGGGTGCTCAGCGTCGAAGAGGTTTGCGTTCTGATGCGCTGCAAGCCGCAGAAGGCGAGGGCCCATACGGAGATCTGGCTGTCCGGTCGACTCAAGATGCGCACCCAGCACGTTGCCCGCGGCACGGTGTGCCGCAGCCACCGGGACGCCGCCTGCACCGCCTGCCGCGGTGGCACCCAGTGGGAGTGGGCGAAGCCGTTCCTGGCGAGCGACCTCGTACAGCACCTGCTGTCGTACCGCATGAGGTGCTACCTCCCGTACGACGGGACGCCCGTGCCGCCCGGGACGTACGAAGCCGGACTATGAGCAACGCCGTTCGGACGGCCAGGGAGGTCCACGCCTCCCTCCCGCACGCACCGGCGAGGGATGCCGATCCGGTGCCCGCCCCGTGCGAACGACGGGGCGGGCACCGGAGGTCGCGTCAGCTGTTGGTCGTCAGCAGACGGTTGGCCAGGGCGTCGGCGAGGCGGTAGGCCTCGTCGGCCGAGAGGGTGCGGCAGATGGCGTCGGCGAGTTCCTCGACGTCATGCCAGTCGACATCGCCGAGCTCCGCGGACGGCGTGGCCGTCGGCTGCTCGGCCGGGGAGGCCTCGGCTCGCTGTTCCGGCATCGGAAGAGGCTCGGAATTTTCCGCGGAAAATCGCTCGGCGCTCGGAGCGGACTCCGCACTCGGAGCGGACTCCGTGCTCGGAGCGGGCTCGGTGCTCTCCCCCGCGCCGGCACTGACGGGCTTCGACCGGGTAGCCGAAGCCGACGGTTCCACCGGCGACGGTTCCACCGGCGACGGCGTGACGGTGGCCGTGGACGCAGCCGTGGTCGCGCTCTCCGCAGGCCCACTCGCGGATGCGACGGGTCGCTGCGGCGCGGCCTGAGGAGTCACCCCGTCAGCGGAGGCCTGAACCGCCGCCGCTCGGGCCCCCAGCTTCGCCGCCCGCTTGGCCGCGACGGCGTCGGCGTCGGCCTGGAGCAGCTGCTCCAGCTGCTCCGTCTGCTCGGCCAGGGCCATCGCCTCGATGCCCTTGACCGATCCCAGACGGCGGGCGACGTTGATGGAGATGCCCTCCTCGCCCCGCGCCTTGGCCCGCACCTGCCGCTGTAGCTCGGGGTGGAGCTTCAGCAGGTTCTTGCGGTGCGAGATCCAGCTCTGGGACCAGCCCTCCGACTCGGCGGCCTCCTTGGCGGTGGCGTACTGCGCCACGATGAGCAGGACCGCGTTGGCCTCCTCGATCGGGTCGAAGTCCTTGCGCGCCATGTTCTCGTCGAGCGCCGCGCGCAGCAGGGTCGCCTTGGAGTCCGCCACCGAGTCGTCGACGACGACGAGCAGTTGCTCGCGCCCGTACAGCGCGGCAGCGGCCCGGCGCCGGTTGCCGTTGACGATCACCACGTCCTGAGGGCCCGCACCGAGCAGGCCCTCGTCCTCCGGCCAGAGCCGGAGGTACGCGTCCGGGGTGACGGCGAGGCAGCTCTGCAGCTGGCGGTCCTTGATGCTCGCCAGGTCCGACAGGTCGCCCAGGTCGTCGCGCGGGTTGCGCGGGTTGGGGAGGCAGTTGGCGGTGGGGACCCACCGGGCCGGAGAGTCCGGCCCCGTGGGGACCCACGGGGCCGGAGTCTCCTGGTTGCTGACCACCCCGGGGGCGTCGACGACCGGGTCGGCCGCCATCGAGGCGAAGGAAACACGACGGCCGGCCATCAGCGACCCCCGTACCCGAGTTCGAGGGACAGCCGGAAGAAGTCCTCGCGGGCCCGGTAGGCGGTGCCGCTCTCCTTGTACTGGGTGACGACCGTTCCCTCGGCCACCGCCCGGGAGTGGATCTTGTAACGCCTCAGGACCGTCTTGGCCCGCGGCCACCCCTTCGCGGCGATGTACGCCTCGGTGTCCTCCAGGTCGGCGCGGCCGTCCCGGGGGTCCCAGTTGTTGATGACGACCCGGAAGGGGATGTCCATCGGCTCGATGACCTTCTGGATCGTCCGCGCCGTCGGGTCGAAGCACAACGGCTCGGTGATCATCGGGACCAGGACGTCATCCGCTATCTCCAGAGCACTGCGCAGGATCTCCTCGTCGGCCAGGGTGCCCGGCGTGTCGATGAAGATGTGCTCGTACTCGTCCTTCTCGCCGAGGACGTCGAAGGTGCACGCCGCGAGGTTCACCGTGGTCGTGGTCTTGCCGACGCCGCCCTTCTGGTTGGCGATGACGTGGACCTTGGCACCGGTCTTCTTGAGGTGGAGCAGCTGATCGGCCTGGTCGTGCGCCGCCATGAAATCGAAGGGCAGGTTGTCCCCCACCCGCTCCGCCCAGACGACGGCCGATCCCTGAGGGTCAGTGGACACGACAAGTACAGATGGCTTCATGATGTTCCGTTCTCTCCGTGGGCTTCCCGGGCCGCTTGCCCGGTACTGCGGATGCCCGCCGATCAAAGCCGGTGACGGCGGACTGGAACAGCATTCCAGATGATCAGGCCTGATGCCGACACGACCCGCGTGTCATGAAGCACAATGTCCGTTTCGCTGAGCCCCTGATTTCCGAGAACCTCCCGGATATCCCCGGCGACCCGGCCCCGAATCCCGCCATCGCAAGAGAGCGTGACGCACGGACAGCGGCATCGGGACTGCGCCGCTGCCGGGGACGCATTCGCCTTCACCGGCCGCCCCGAACAGCCGTGCGCCCACGCGCAGCCCTGGCGCATTGGAACACCGCGCCGCCGTTTCCTGACAGTTCAACAGATCACCGCAGTTCACTATCCGGCACCGCGGGCCCTGGTCAAGAAACGGCAAAGGGCATCACCGCTCCGCCGCGGGCCGGAAAGAAGCTCCTCCCCCGCAAGCACGGGGTCAGTCGGAAGAGAGCGGTCAGTGGTCATAGCGGTCAGCATCCGACGCCTGCCGACGGGCGTTCGAGACGGGCCGGGCATCGATCGTCATGGCCGTGTACGCGGCGTCGACCTCACCGGTCAGGATGGTGGGGCCGACGCGTGCCGTGGGGGCACCCTGGGCGCCCGCTCCGTCCCGGTACGGGGCCAGGAACGCGGTCAGGGCGGTCAGCATCGCCTGCGGGGCCTCCTCGGCCGGGTAGTGGCCGCAGTCGGGGAGGACGAGGCCCTGCACGTCGTCGGCGGCGAGCTCCATCGTCTCGCTGACGGAGGCGCCCAGGTTCTCCGCTCCTCCGATCGCCAGGACGGGCAGGGTCAGCCGTCGAGTCCTGCGCTCCTGGTTCTGGGCGATGGTCGTGTCGAGTGCGCGGTAGAACTCGAAGCCGGCTCGCAGGGCTTCCGGCTCGGCGGCGAGGGTGTCGACGTAGTGCTGGACGGCGTAGTCGGGCAGTGCCTTCGCGGACTTCGTGGCGAACTGGTGGCCGAAGTAGAGGTGTTCGCGTCCGCTGACCAACTGTTCGTTGACGTCGGTGAGGCGGTTGAAGGCGAAGTGCCAGAGGCGGTCGTTGGCCTCCCGGCTGCCGAGGAGAGGCAGCGAGGGCGACAACCCCGGGATCGCGGCCTCGGCGACGGCCAGGCGGTCGAGCCGGTCAGGATGGTCCGCAGCCAGGGCGTAACCGGTCCACATCCCGACGTCGTGGCCGACCAGGGCGAACCGCCGGTGCCCGAGCGCGTCCATCAGCGCCACCAGGTCGCGGGCGAGCGTGCCGGTGTCGTACCCGCCCGGGGGTTTGTCGGACAGTCCGACGCCGCGCGGGTCGACCGCGACGACCCGGAAGTCCTGCGCCAGCGCGGGCATCAGGAGACGCCAGGCGTACCACGTCTGGGGCCAGCCGGCGACCAGCAGCAGCGCAGGCCCTTCGCCGCCGGTGACGGCGTGCAGGCGCAGTTCGCCGGTGTCGACGTAGCGGCTGGTGAAGGTGTCGGCGAAGCCGGCCGGGAGGTTCGGCACCTGGGAGACGAAACCGCGGCCTTCGGGCGTGGGCGGGCGGGTCGGCGACAGACTCATGATCATCCTTCGGAGGCACGGGGTTGACGGGTTCGCCGAGACGGCGGGAACCGCCCGGTCCGGCCGGCGGCTGACGGCCGGTGGCCAGCGGCTGGCCCCGGCAAGTCTTCGGATCCGGGAACCGCCTGCCTGCACGCTAGCCATCTTGGACTGATCAGTCAAAGATGACTGACCGATCGGTCCAAGATGCGGGTAGGCTCGTCGCGACGACGTGGGACAGCGGAGAAGCAGGAGAGGTGCACACCGTGTCCGGCCGGAAGCAGTTCGACATCAACGCGGCACTGGACCAGGCCATGCAGGTGTTCTGGCAGCGCGGGTACGCCGACGCCTCACTCGATGCCCTCGGTTCGGCCACCGGCCTGGGCCGCGGCTCCCTCTACGGCGCCTTCGGCAACAAGGACGCCCTGTTCGGCCAGTGCCTCGACCGCTACGCGTCGATCTACGGCACGCAGTACGAGCAGGCGCTCGCGGCGCACCCCGGTGATCCGGTGCGCGCGGTCGAGGCGTTCTTCGGCGTCGTCCTGGGCCGCATCGCCGACCCGTCGGTCCCCTCCGGGTGCCTCATCGCCCAGTCCGCCGCGCAGTCGCCGACGCTCAAGGAGGAGAACAGCGCACAGGTGCGCGGCCTGCTCGACGTACAGCGTCAACGGGTACGCACAGCCTTGGCGGACTCCTCGGCCGACACCCGGACGCTCGACGAGCTCGCCGTATTCGTCGTCGCCGTCAACCAGTCGCTGGCCGTACTGAGCCGGGCCGGCGCCCCCGACGCCGAGCTGCGCTCCGTGGCCCGGCTCGCCTGCACAACGGTGGCCGACACCCTCGCCCGGGCAGTGCCCGAGGACCTCACCCGCGACTGACGAGCGCGCAGGACGAATGCAACAGCCACCCCGCCATCGACATCCCGACGCTACGACGGCCCGGTCACGGACCGGACCGCAGGCAAGCACGACGTCGAACTGACCGAGCTCTACCGGGCATTGGAGAAGCACCATGCACCCCTGCGCAACGCCTGAGGCCCGGACGAGGCAGGCGGTGTGGGCGGCGTGGGCGGCCCCGGTGCTGGTCAACGTCGCGCTGGGGTTCGCCGCCATGGTCCCGCTGATGTTCACGCTGGTGTTCTTCCTCAACTACCCGCTGGTCTGGCTCGGGCTCGGGCAGCGCGAACCCACCGAGAACGACGGCCCGATGGTGTGGGTGGTGGCCGGCGTCGTCGTCTGGACGGTCTTCGGCCTGCTGTGGTGGCTGGTCAACCTCGGGCTCCGCAGGCTGGCCGGCCTACGGGGCCGCCGTTACTGGTGGGTGAGTGCCGGACTGCTCCTGGTGCCCACGCTCGTCTTCTCACCGTTGCCCGCCGGCCCCTGGACCGTGCTGCGCTGGCTGGCCTGACCGAGCCGTCCCCGGCCCCTCCCCCAACCGCACCGGTACCCGTGCCCGTACCCGGGCCCGTGCCGCAGCCGACGGCCCGTAACACCCGGACGTCCGCTGGCAGCCGATAGCGGACACCGTCGATGACAGCGGCGCGATCTGAACCAAGCCGGTGCCCGGCACCAACCCCCGCCCCCGTCCGCGTCGGCCGGATCGAGAGCGTCCGAGTCCAGGCCGCGCGGCGCTTCCACTACGACATCGCCGCATGCTCTACCGGCTGCTGTACGCCGCGGGCGCCGCGACCGCCTCCAGCTCGCCGAACAGGTCGACGCGGCCCCGTCGTTGGTCAGCTACCACCTGCGCAAGCTGGCCGAGCACGGCTTCGTGTCCGAGGCGAGCGGCCGCAGTGCGGACGGCCGCGAGCCGTGGTGGCAGATGGCTTCCGAGGAGGGCTGGGGCTTTGGGGACTCGGACTTCGCGGGCACGCCCGAGGGGGCCGCCGCAGTCGGCGCGGTCACCCGCGGCATCGTCGAGACCCGGACCTCCCCGTACCGCGCGTACCTGGACCAGGGCGCCGCCTGGGGCAAGGTGTGGACGGACTCCACGTTCAGCTCCGAGTGAGATGATCGACCCGACCCCGGCCGAACTCGCCGAGCTGAACGGCGAACTCGAGGCGCTGGGACGACGCTGGCGGAAGCGCGGCAAGGCCGCCAAGGGAGCCGGCGACACCGAGGGCCGCGAGCACGTGTCCGTGCACCTCTACGGCTTCCCCTTCCGCCCCTGACGCCACCGTCATATCGCACCCGATGCCCAGACACCCGCAACTGGCCGTCACGGCGGGCCTCGTGCGAGATGTGATGACACACCGCATCGGGGCTCTTCAACCAGATCATGGGCAACACCGAAGACCAGCCTGCCCAGTTCAGGTGTTGCGTCCCCGATGCCCGAACAGGACTCCCGCAAAGGGCTTGCCACTCAACCGAGTTCCGCTCTTTCGGTGAGATCTATCATTCAACTACCTTGGCACAAAAGCGAATTGGCGACTTAGCCGGCTCGACGTGGTCGCGGCCACCGTGGTGCAGCATCGCCTGGGCGACGGCATGGAGCCAGGGTGGCCAGGCTCGGCCAGCCGGCGGAGTAGGCCGAGCCGTCATGGGCAGCCCTCCCGAGGTGGTTGTGCCACAGGCCGGGCCCGGCGTCGATGAAGTGCTCGTCGCCGTAACGGCCGGCGAACGGGGCCCACCGCGCTCCCCACCACGGGGCGTCCCGCTGGTCCGGATCATCGGCGTCCCAGATCCTCATCCGCATGGTGCGGATCTCGACGATCCTTTCCATGGAGTACAGGGGGCCGCGCGGAAGGACAGCGAGGTAGGCGTCGTCTCCGCCATGGCACAGCAGCGACTCGCACAGATCAGCGGGGATCTCGAACCCGAGCCGCTCCTCGGTGCGCCCGACGGCTTCGGGCGATGCGGGCGGGTGACGCTCGGCCAGGCTGGCCGATGCGTTCTTCGCCGGCCAGACGTCAATGAGGTTCCAGGGCTCGGTCACCGAATCCCAGAGTCTCATGCCACCACGGCGGGCGGGAGTCATCCCCGCGCACCGGGCTCCCCTCCCCGCGAGGCGCCCAGCTCTGGTGGACGACGCTCCGCTACGCCCTCAGGCCACGTCCCGCCCTCTCCCCCACATCCGGAACTTCGGGTCGATCACCCGACACGTCGCGAAGGCTCGACCGTCGACGTGGCTCACCTCGGCCACCGAATCCGAACCGCCTCCTCTCTTGTTTATACGAACTAAATACCGAAGGACCCGGCCGCCGCGGGAAAGCTACGGTCGGCGTGCCCAGCACCACGTCATCCGAAAACAGCGCCGTACCGAGATTTGTTTATTACCGGTCTTCTGGTGTCTTTTGTGTTCAGGCCCTTGAACGTGAAGTGGCCTGCGACGTGCAAATCGCCTCTGACCGCTGAGGAGTCGGCTCCCGAGGCCTCGAAGAAGCCACTCGCGCTCACACCCGCGCCGGACGGGTGCCGAACATCGCACCCGCTTCTCCTTCCGCCGGAAGCTCGTCCCCGGCTCCGCCATCTCCTGGCCGGCCAGCTCGACCTCAGGCGTACCGCAGCTCGCTGCGGCCGCTTGGCAAGTTGGACCTTCACCCGCCCCCCTTCCCCTCCGGTCCCCTGACTTACCGTCGGCCCGGGTTCGTGGCAGCACCGAGGTACCGACCGTCGGCGCCACCGCCAGACTGACCGCGGCTGCGGCCGCCGTCGGAAAGCCCGTCACGAGACATCGCTTCAGCGACTACGCCGATGACGATGACGATGACGATGACGGGCGCTACTTCGTCCAGGAGCTGACCTTCGCCGATGCGGATGCGATCCTCGCCATGCCGAGGGCGCTGTGCCCACGGCCAGCTGACGGGGCTGCCTGCCGATGCAGATACGGAGTCTGGAGTACCGGCTCGTGCCTCTGCCACGACCGGGCGAGCCGGCACTGATGCGGGAAGGCGGTACAGAACCTGTGGCTGCACGGCCCGGATTGGGACGACGTCGAGACGAACCTGACCGGACGAGGCGGCGCCCGGGAATCGAACCGACCCACGACCTGGGCCGCAGTCGGATCGAGGACGCCGAGCCGATTTGACCGCGCGCTCGACCTCGTTCCGACGCTGTACATCTTCATGTCGAAGCCCGCAGGCCAGCCTCCTCGGCTGACTCGTCGCCGACGGTTGGCCCGCTGATCCTTCTTCTCCGGGATGGTGTGCTTGAATCTGGCGCCTTCGCAGGTAGCGACAGTTGCGGCGGGAGCCGTACGCCCTTGGCGCCACCAAGGCAGTCGGGGGTGTGCGCGGATGACCATGCCGGAGCCCTTGACCCCGATGCGTTGGAGGACCGACATCAGCTGTGGCATGCCGCCCCACTGGCCGGGTCCTCTCCGAGGTATGAGCCGTACGGTCGAGATCGGGAGGTGGCGGTCCTGCCCCGGTGAGCACTTTCGGGGGGCCATCGGTCCGGTCGGATACGAGCTGCTGGTTCGATCGTGAAGGCAGAGGCGCCGTAAAGCAGGTCAAGCGGCGGACGTAGTGATGGCGAACTCGACGCCGCTGTGGATGTCCAGAGCATCGCTTTGGCCGATGGCGCATCGGATTTTCCGCGGAAAATTCAGAGTCCCTCGACGAAGCCCACGGATCGGCCATCCCCTGCATCGTCCGTTGCTGGCATCGTCCATTGCCGTTGCCGTTGCCGTGGGCACGATGGATGTCCGTCGAGAACTCTGACCGGCCTCCGCGAAGAAGCTCGGAGAGAGCCAACCCGGACGGCATGGGTCAGTGGTACGGAAGCCCCTTTGAATGAGCCGGAACCCGAGTCCGAGCCGTGGCTGTGCAGCGCGTGAGCGTGCGCTTGCCAGTCGGCTGGTCCGGATGCTGATGCTGCTCCCCCATCGAAGCCCTCGCATTTTCTGCGGAAAATTCCTCGACTGAGCGGTAGACAGATCGGGCTCCGCGATCGCTGTGTCCCGGTTCCCAGCAATCGGCCCACCCTCGCGACACAGGAATTGCCGACGGCTTCGACTCCCCTGCGGCCTCCTACGGGGGAGCGCCTATCACGACAAGTGGGGGTCCTCTCCCCCACTGAGGCACGCTGTGAAAGTGATCAAGCCGATCGCCTGATACGTCACAACCCCTGGATGGCTTCGCCCAAGTCGGAACCGTAGGCGGCCCAACAGATGACCGAGCCGTCGAAGTCGAGCTCGCCCATGTACCAGTCGTCGTCCGCTCGTACGAGACACAGGCCGTGGAAGGCCAGGATGACGTCGGGCCGGAGTGAGACGTAGTCCGCGCGGCCGTGCTCCTCCACCACGACCAGTCGTTCGAGGGTGAGCAGGGCGGCTTCAGGATCCCCTGATGCGGAACACACTCGCTCGATCGTCCAGCCGTCCGGCAGTCCATCGTTCACCGCCACATGATCGCAGCGGGTGGCGTTTCGCAGCTACTCGTATGAGGCGGCGATCACCACGGTTGCCTCGTAGCGGACAGCCGACTCGTGGTACCCCGTCGCCACCGCACGCGGTGTTGCTTGAGCGCGGTAATCATCCTCGTCGGACCTGGGCGACGTCCGTCGCCGGCGCCGAGCTTCGTTCGGCTACAGATCCGGTAGGTCTCCTCCAGGATGGTGCGACGGATGCCGCGCCTACACAGGTAGGCGCGGTTCGCCCGGGAGCCACAGAGCCTGTCGACGCGGGCCGTGACAGGACGCGTACGCGGTCATCCGTCACCGAGGCGAAGACCAACAGCGGCTTTGCCCCTGCCCGACCGCCGACGAATTTTCTGCGGAAAATCGCCGGGCCGCGCCCCCTGGCCCCGGACGCAGTCGTGCTGTCCGGAGCTCACCGCGCGACGACTACCCATCTGCTTATGCCGGTCGCAGGAGCGCCCACCGCACCGGTTCTGGTAGGCGACGCCGATGGACACTGCCACGATGACGAACATTCATCGTGGGCCACACCCATCCAGTCCGAGGTAGACGCGCCGTTTCCTCCATGCTGGATCAGCCACCTCAACGGCTCCCCCACATAAAACTGAGCTCCCGTCACAACCGCAGGCCAATGATGCGGCTCCGCTGGCCCGCCCCCCAGGTCCGGCCGGGCAAGCCCACAGGGTCGTTCGTCAGCCGGCCGAGTGCCACTCCCTTCGGACTGCGGTGGACCACGCTGAGAAATTTTCCGCAGAAAATTCGGCGGACCTCGGGAGGGGTACTGGGGCGGCCCGGGGGACTGCTGGGCTCGCCCACAGGGTCGTTCGCCAGCCGGCCGAGTGCCGCTCTCTTCGGATCTCGGTGGACCAGGAAGCCAGGCTGCTGAACCGAGGCGCGAAATTTTCCGCAGAAAATTCGGGGGCCTCAAGGGAACACCGGGACGGCTCGGGGGATTGATCGGCTCCCCTAGATGACGTCACATGCCGTCCGGACCCACTCCAACGGCGTGCGTTCGCCATGCTGTGCCAGCGGCAGATCGCGCGAATCCATGAGCCCGATGCCAGCCAGCGCACACAGCTGCACTGCCGACCATCCCCCGGCGCGGCAAGAAGTGGCAGAAGCTGCTGCCCCATAGCTGTCCTGCGCGTGGAGAATTTTCTGCGGAAAATCGCTCAGCCGCGGTCCCTTGGCCGGGACACCATTGTGCCCGTGCCGAACACAGGAGCGCCCACCGCACTGGTTCTGGTAGGCGACGACGGCGGGCGCTGCCAGGATGACGACCATCCATCCTCAACCACGCCCGTCCAGGTCGGGACAGAATCCCGCTTCCTCCCCCCCGCCAAACCGACAGCTTCGACAGCTCCCCCACCCACCGCTGAGCCCCACCACAACCGCAAGCCGATGCTGGAGCCCTCAGCCGGAATGGACCGACGCGTTCTGCCCGAGCTCGCCCGCAGGATCGTTCGCCAGTCGGCTGAGTGACGATCCCTTCAGACCGCCATGGACCAGACAGCCGGAGTGCTGAACCACGCCGCGAAATTTTCCGCAGAAAATTCGATGGCCCTCAGAAAGCACACCGGGACGGCCCGCCGGTTGCTCAGCTGACATACCGCCTGCGCCGGTAGCAAGCGACGGCACAGCGCGGCCCGAACCGGGGGAGGATCGCGGGGGAGTCGCGGAGAACCCGGCTCACCGCGAGCCCCCGCCTCGCCCGCGACGTCGAGAACGACCGCCCCAGGCCGTGTCAGTCGACCTGATCCACTGCGGCCCAAGCACGACCGAAGGTCCGCCAGCGGGCCGCCGCTTCCGCAGCGCCCAGTCCGAAGGCGCAGAATTTTCTGCGGAAAATTCAGAGGGATAGCTGAGCCAGCGGGGGAGCGGCAGCCCGATCCAGATGACGCGTCGGCCCCACTCGCTCACTGCCTCCTGAATTTTCCGCAGAAAATTCAGGAGGCAGCAAATGGTCGATCAAAGTCGGCAGCTTCGGTTCGGTGGGCCGTCAGGTTCGACGAACCCTGTCGACGCGGCGTCGTATCCACTGCCACGATGTCCCGATGTCCTCCTCTCTTCTCGCGGAACCGTGGCTGCGAGGCGTCGCGGCCAACCGGGCTGCGCCGTCCGAGGTTCTGCTGCGTCTACTGGCCCCGCAGGGGCGCGTTGCCTGGACGGCCCTCTGCCAGGAACGCGCTCTTCCCCCCGAGGTCGTCGAGGCGGTGCTCGCACACCCTGAGCAGACGGTCCGCCGCGCCTTCGCCCGCAACCGGCACGCCGTTCCCGAACAGCGCGGCCGACTGGTCGACGACCCCGATGCCTTCGTCCGCGCAAGCCTTGCCGCAGGTCCGCGCCCACGTCTGAACAGGGCCGAGCCGCTGCCCGACGACGTCCTGGAAATCCTGCTGACCACCCGCGACGAACACCGCCGGGAGCAGTTGCTCAGCGCGGACGAGATCCGGCAGGAGCTGGCGTTCTCCGGGCAGATCCGTGCATCGTTCCGCCGTAGGATGCTCGACCACCCGAACCCCGTGCTTCGGGCCCAGGCCGCCAGCCTGTGGCTGTGGCTGACTCCCGGCCAGCGCGACGCGCTCCTGGCCGACCCGGATCCCACCGTCTCGGAGACCGCCCGTGACCGCCGCCGGATCCTGGACCCGGCGGCGATGGAAGCGGAGCTGCCGGAACGCGCCTGTCACTCCCGGAATCTTCTGCTCATCAGCTACGCCGTCTCCCACGCCGTGGCCGAGCAGTGCCTCGCCGAACGGCGCGACCTGTGGTCGCTTGCCCGCAACCCCCATACGCCCGGCGACATCGTCGCCCGCCTCGCCCACGACCCCGATCCGGACGTGCGCAAGCAGGTGGCCGCCAGAGCCGACCTGGACCCGCCGCTCCTGACGGAACTGGCCCAGGACCCGGACAGCGCCGTACGGGCCCGGGCCCTGCTGCACCCGTTGCCGCGGACCTGGCCGCAGCGCGCCGCCATCGACCGGGTCTTCGGGCACGCCGTCGAGGACATCGGCGCTGTCGGCGAGATGTTCGTCGAGCCGGGGACGAGCTGGTACGAGGCGTGCGCCGCGTCTGCGGATCCTCGGCTGCGCCGAGTCGCCGCGACCTGCCCCCTGCTGTCGGCGGAGCTGGTGCACCGTCTGGCCGAGGACCCCGACGCGGACGTGCGCCACCTGCTGTCCTTCAACCACCCGCTGGCACCGCCCGCACTCGTTCTCGACGCCTTCATCGCCGCACCGCGCCAGCGGCCCTATCTGCTCACGCTGCCCCGCCTGCCCCGCACCGGCCTGGACCACCTGCTCGACCACGA
Organism: Kitasatospora sp. NPDC088160; assembly: GCF_044741445.1. NCBI lineage: Bacteria > Bacillati > Actinomycetota > Actinomycetes > Kitasatosporales > Streptomycetaceae > Kitasatospora > Kitasatospora sp. NPDC088160. Next base: position 206,105 of record NZ_JBIUSS010000006.1, read on the forward strand.
CGACCCGGACGTCCGCGCCCTGGCCGCCTCCGACGCCGGCCTGGACCAGCTGCCCGTCCATCTGCTCGCCGACCCCGAACCCCGCGTCCGTCAAGCCGCGGCAGCCAATCCGCGCCTTCCTCTCGACCTGCTCTCGGCTCTGCTGAACGATCCGGAGCACGCGGAAGGAGCCGCAGCCAACCCGAACCTGGCAGCTGACCGCCTCCACGAGTTGCTCGACCTCTGCGGACTGCCCGGAGCCGCAACCCGGTGAGGCCCCGACGGCCGCGAGGTTTCAGCGGCCGCTCCCGATGCCCAGGAGACGGAGCAACAGCATCGCGGCAGCGTCCGAACTACGTGCCGTCGCCTTGACGAACGTGTGGTCGTCGAACGAACTGGCGTGCCCGTGGCCAAGTCCGTAGCCGGAGGCGACGGCCCGGGAGCGCCCGGTTAGGCTGAAGCGGCACGTCAACGGCCGTGGGAGGCCGGGGACGGTCCTGAACGAGGGGGAGCATGAGCGAGCTCGACGACCTGCGGATGCGCCTGGCGGCACTGGAGACGGAGGTCGACCGGCTTCGGAAGGAGTCCGCCGCGTCGCGCACGGGGGCGGCGATGGCCGGCCGGGGCGGTGCGAAGGCAGCGAGAGCCGCGAAGGCGCGTACGTCGCCGCGCGGCCGCGCCCAGGGGGAGGACGAGACCGGCACGGGGGAGAGGCCGGGGGAGAGGGAGGCCGAGCCCGGTCAGGCGATGACCTGCCTCGCCGAGGCACTCGGTGTCCTGGGCGCCGGACGGGTCCGCCAGGTCGAAGTCCCGCAGACCCAAGTCCTCCGGGCCCGAGTCCTCCAGAGCGAAACCCTACGGATCCAAACGCTGCAAGCCGAAAAGCCCCGGGCCGAAGACCCGCAGACCGAGGTTCCGCAGGCCCTCACCCCAGCCCTGGAACACCCGGACCGCACGCCCCCGCAGCACGGCCGGTTCCTGGACAGCCTCCTGGCGGGGCAGTCGGCCCTCTTCGAGGAGAAGCGCCGCCCGGACGCCGAGCCGTAACCGCCGGACGAAAAGCAGCCGTCTGAGCAGAACGGCGTGGGTGCGAGTGCACCCACGCCGATACGGTCACGCCTTCGGAAGCGTTATCCCCAGTTCGAGCATCGCCGGCGAGGCCGGGCCGCCCTCGGAGCGCTCGGTCTTGTACCCCTTGACGCCGGGGGCGACGGTGCGCGGGTCGACGGCCTCGGAGGGGGCGCCGGTGGAGTAGAGGCCCTCGGGGTCCTGGTCGCGGTCGTGCGGCAGGAGCCAGAAGACGCGGCGGCGGAAGGTGCCGGAGGCCCGGGAGGACCTGGCGTCGGGACCGAGGATGGCATAGCCGACCATGCGGCCGTCGCGGTGGTAGGCGGGGCGGCCGCGGCGGGTGGTGAGGCGGTCCAGGGACTGGCGCACGTAGTCGAGGTCGGTGGTGTCCTCAAGCCAGACGAGATCGGTTTCGTGGGCGAGCTCGGCCGGGTCGATCAGCGCGCTCACGCGTTCTGCTCCTCTGTGTCGTCGGTGATCAGGCCGATGCCCGGGTAGTACTTGCGACTGTTGGACAGGACCATCTCCTTGGGGGAGGTCATACCCAGTGTCTCGCGAACTCGTGCAGCGAACGCACGACCGGATACGGGATTGGCGCCTTCGAATCCGCACCAGCGGGTGTACGCGCCGAAGAGCTGGGACTGTTCGGCGCGCATGCCCTCGCCTGTGATGCAGGCCTCCTTGAGGAAGCGGCCCACGTGATCCTCGGTCTCGGCGTAGGCGGTGGTGGCGACCTGGACGCGCTGGGGGCCGGCGAGGTCCTTCTCGCCGGCGAAGTAGCGGCGGGCGCCGTCGATGAGCCAGGCGAGGATGCCGGGGCCCTCCTCGGCGACGAGGACGTGGGCCAGGTTGTCGATCTTACGTTCCTCGGGGACGACCCGTTCGAACGGGATCAGGCGCATGCGGCGCCAGAAGGCGAAGCCGCCGGTGCCGACCTCGGGGCGGTGGTTGCCGAGCAGCCAGAGCTTGTGGGTCGGTTCGAAGGAGAAGAAGTCCTGGCGCATCCGGCGGGCCTTGATCTTGTCGCCGCCGGTGAGGAGCTTCACCCGGGCCTCGTCGAAGCGGTCGCCGGGCTTGAGCTCGGAGCAGACGATGATGCGTCGGCCGTGGAGTTCGGCGAGGTCGGTGGGGTGCCCATCGAAGGTCTTGGCCATCAGGAAGCCGGGCGGGGCGGCGTCCGCGTAGTCGCCGAGGAGCTGGATCATGACGTCCAGCAGGACGCTCTTGCCGTTCTTGCCCTGGCCGTAGAGGAACGGCATGACCTGGGCGCCGACATCGCCGCTGATCGAGTAGCCGAGCAGCAGGTGGAGGAAGTCGCGGGTCTGCCGGCCTTCCTTGTCGTCGCCGAAGGTGTCGGTGAGGAAGCGGTCCCAGCGCGGGGTCCGCATCCGGGCGGGGGCCAGGGTGGTGGAGCGGGAGTGGTGGTGGACCTTCGGGTCGGGCGGGACGATGGCGCCGGTGCGCAGGTCGACCACGCCGCCGGGGGTGCACAGGGCGTAGGCGTCGGCGTCCAGGAGAGCGGCGTTGAGGACCATGCCCGGAGCGGACTTCGCCTGGGCGAGCATGGCGTTCATGCCCGAGGTGGAGAGGGCCCGGCGGCGGTGCCGACGCAGATCGGTGTTGGTGTAGACGCCGCGGGAGTCGTGGGTGGCGATGCTCTCGGCCATCTCGCCGGCGGCCCACAGGACGGTGTCGTCCTCGTCGAGCTGCCAGCGGTGCGCCGCCCAGCGATACCAGCCGAGGCCGGGGACGTGGCGGTAGTCGCCTCCGTAGAGGTGGACGAAGAGCTTGGCGTTGCCCCGGTCGGACAGCGAGTCGGGCAGGAGACCGTGCGCGCTCGCCTCCGGCCCCGCCGGGGCCTGCTTGCTCTCCTGAACAGGCTCGGGGGCCGGCGCAGGTTCGGCGGACGGGGTGTCGAGAAGGCTCTCCTGGACGGGGGTGCCGTGCCAGGGGGGCGGGGAGGCTGGGCCGGGGACCGGCGGGTACTCCAGGATCTGCTGGGCCGTGGCCACGGGATCGAAGACCGTCCTCTTGCGGGTGCTGTCGTTCATCCGCGTGCCTTCCCGACGTGCAGGGGCTGTCGGGCGCCGGCGGCGAGGCCGGAGCGGATGACGGCGGAGCTTTGCCTGTCCTGGCTGGGGCGGGCGGTGCGGGCCGCGTCCAGCAGGAGCCGCTCGGCGGCGGTGTGGGTCAGGTGACCGGCGGAGACCAGGCCTCCCATCGTGTAGGCGGCGCGGTTGAGTTTGCCGGTGAAACCGGCCCCCTCGGGGGTGGTGGCGCAGTCGGTGACGTCCTGGAGGACGGTGTCGAGGACTCGCTCGGCCCCGCGCTTGCCGCCGCCTGCCGCGACGACGGCCGCGCGGCCGCGGTCGGGGACGGACGGCTGGGAGGGGCGCGGGGTACTGGGCTGGTCCTTGAGGTGGCCGGTGCGGACGAGTTCGTCGCTGAGCCACTGGGGCAGGGGCGCGGGGGTCCTTGCCCCGGGGAGCGCGGTGTAGGTACCGGCGGTGGTCACGGTGCCGGGGGCGACGATGTATCCGCCGTGGGCGCGCACGTCGACCTGCCAGGCCAGGGCCCGGCCGTTGGAGGAGCCGGTGGAGCAGGCGAACCTGCGGGGGGAGTCCTCCTGGTACCAGATGTGCAGCCCACCGGAGGGGGTGCGCACGCGCAGGGTCTCCGTGTCCGTCGCAGGGTCAGGAGCCTGGCGCAGGGCCGCGAGCAGAGCGAGGGTGTGGTAGCCGTTCTCGAGGCCGTCGAGGTTGACGTTCTCGTGGATCGGAATCCCGGGCAGGATCCGGTCCCGGGCGGGGACGGTGCTGGGGTGGCTGTCGACGTCGATGACGACGAGACCCGCCGGGCCACAGGCGACCCCGGTACCGAAGTCCGGGTTGACGCGCCACCAAGCGGTGAGGACGTCCTGGTCGAGAGTGGCCGCGTGGAAGCCGTGGCACCAGCGACCGGCCGCAGGGCACGGGCAGTCGGCGGGACTGTGAGCCGGCTCCTGGCAGGGTTGGCAGTTGGCAGGCGGGGTCTTGCGACCTGGTGCGAGCGGGTGGACGGGCCAACCCTGGACGGCGCACCAGCGCGCGACGGCCAGCGCATCCGGCTGGCGAAACGCTCGGTCGCTCCCCACGGCCTTAGGCGCCGTCACGCTGGTCCCTCTCCCCATGGTTGGTAGCTGCTCGGACTTGAGTCGCTCGTTCAGTCGCTGAGGGCAAATAGCCAGGTCAGGGCACTGGTGGGCGCCGGATCAGCGACTGAAGCGACCGAAGTCCAGAAGATAGCTCACACAGACTATCCGAGCGAGGACGTGGGGACGCGAACTGCCGGAGTCTGCGGCGAAACTCAGCTACCGAAACCCAAGTCAGCGACCGACCCCGTTCAGTCGCTGGTTTCGGTCTCCCAGCATTTTCGCAGGTCAAAGCCGCTTTTAACAGCAAACAGCGACTGAAGCGACTGTAGCCCGGGTCTATAACGCGCACACGCACAGGGGAATGTCGTCATATACCTGACCTTGAGTCGCTTCGGTCGCTGACGGGGTGGGTGAACCTGTCCTGACCTGGGGTTTTTCCCAGCGACTGAACCCCAGCGACTGAAAGCGACTGAGTCTCTCGGGCACTGTTCCCCGGCGTGTCGCCGGACCAGGTTCTCGTGGAAGTCCCCAACTTGGGTCGCTTGGGTCGCTTCAGTAGCTCCGCCGCAGGGCCGGGAGAGTCGCTTCGATGCTGTGACCTGGGACTATGTCCGCAGGAGCGATCAGTGCCTGAACACTTCCAGCACTGAGTCGCTGAGTCGCTGAGTCGCTCGGGTCGCCCCTGCCCTCCGAGGACAGTGCCGTTGCCCTGCTGTCCCGGTACGCACGGCCTGTTTGTGGCACCGAATCCGGTTCGGTCGCTGGGGGCCTGAGCCGGCGGAGGGCCCGCAGCCCCAGGACATGACCCGGCAGGGCAGCTACTGAAGCGACCCAAGCGACCGAGTTCCCGACTTGGTGGAGAAAGCAACGGGTCCGAGGTTCCGCCGACCGACGGCCGAGTTCGTTGCTGAGGTCGTGCTGGAGTCCGCCGGGGCGGTCCGTGTTGCCCGACACGCCGTCCTCAGACTTGTAGCGGGGTGTACGCCGAACTACGATTCGCCGGTATGAAGCAGCTGAACGTGCGACTGGACGACGCCGTGCACGAGGCGCTGGAGCAGCGGGCGGAGGCCGCCGGGCTGAGCCTGACGGACTATGCGCGCAAGGTGCTGGCCGAGGAGGCGGACGAGCGGCGCGAACGGTTCCTGACAGCTGCGGCGCACTTCGCGCCGACGTGGGCGCCGGCGTTCGAGGCCGAGTTCGGGCCCTACCCGCAGAGCACCCGTGGCGCCGCGGCGGACGCCGCGTGATCCTCCAGATAGACCGGGCGTGGCTGCTTGACATCGCCCACCAGCTCCTGCCCGCCGATCCGGACGTCACCGACTACGGCACCCTCGCCGCCGCGGTCGCCCGCCACCTGGACGAGGTCATGGACGTGCCGGTGTACGGCGAGGTGCACCAGCGGGCCGCGGCCCTCATGCACCAGCTGATCCGTGTCCCGGCCCTGGAGTTCGCCAACGAGCACTTCGCCGCTGTCGTGGCCGCCTCCTACCTCAGCGCCTCCGGGATCATCGTCACCGCGGAGCCCAAGCAGGCCGCTGACCTGGCCGCCCGCATCCGCGCCGGGGACGCGGACGTCCGCGAGACGGCGGCCGCCGTCCGCACCTGGTACCGCTGACCCCGGTCGACGACCGTCAGCCGGCATCTGGAAGGCGCCGGGCTCCCGGCACGGTCCTGCGGTCCCGCGTTTCCGGAGCATGACGGTCGGGCAGCCGGGGGAGCCCCGCGGCGCTGTCCGGTGACGAGTGGCGGTCACCGAGCGCACGGCCCCAGCAGTTACCGAAGGCACCGGACAGCGACTGTCAGACCGGCATGCAATCGTGTGTGGACGGGTGGCGCTCGCGGAGAGCCGCGCTGACGACGAACGAACGGGGGCCGCGATGACGGGCTGGGACGGTGTGACCTGGAACAGCTGGCGGGACCACGACGGCATCCGTGCGCGGCTCGACGCAGGAGCCGACCCGGACGTGTGGGGCGGGGGTCTCCGCCCCCTGCACCAGGCCGCGGGGTTCGGCTCGTCCGAGGTGGTGGCCGAACTGACGCGCCGGGTGTCGGACGTGGACGCGCTGGAGAACGGGACGACGGCCCTGTGGGAGGCCGTCATGGAGAACCGGCCGGACAACGCCCGGGTCCTCGTGGCCGCAGGCGCCGACCCGTGGCGGCCCCAGCTCGGCGGCTGGTCGCCCGGCCGCATCGCTCTGGCTGGGCCGGTCCCCGATCTGTTCCCCGTGCCGGACGGACAAGCCGGCCTGACGGCGACCGAGCAGGCCACCGTCCAGCGCGGGCGGCAACTCGTCCAGGCCCTGGGCCGTTTCCCCTACGAGGGCACCGGCCTCGCCTGCATCGCCGCCATCGACGCCGCCGAAGCGGTCCGTCGGCTGGACGCGACTCCGTTGGACGAGGAGTTCATGGAGGACTTCCTCGAGGACCCGAACGAGTACGACATGGACGAGAGCCTGCTCATCGCCGGTGTCACGACCGTGCCCGGTGGATGCGTCGTCACCCAGCCCTGGGGCTACACGCCGTCCACCCCGGGAGCGATGGCGCGGCTGACCGCCGGCACGGTCGGCTACGGCCTGTACGCCAACCCCAAGAGCGGCAACCAGGGCCGCATCGTCCGCGACGGCACCGTCGAAGCCTGGGACCTCCACCCCGGTGGCGCCCCCCTCCCGAACCACACCCCGGATGAGGTCCTGACCGGTTACCTCTACCACCACCACGCCGTCGCCCAGGCCTGCGCCTTCGCGGGCCTGCGCCCCGCCGACGCCCGCGCCGTCACCGGCCCCGCCGACAGTTGGATACGGCTGCCCGACGTCGACTACTGGGAGCGGTGAGGGCACTGACCCGTCCGTAGGCCCGGGCTGGGCTGGGCGGGTGGCGTCCGAGGGCCCACCGGTGTGGTGACAGGCCGTGGCGGTAGGCGGTGGCGGGAGGCTGGTGCCCCGTTGGCGGACGAGGAGAGCCTGTGAGTGGGCGAAGCCCTGGAGGTGACGACGACGCGTTGGCTGCCGGTGTCTGGGCGGCCCTGCTGGTGGGCGCGGGTTCGTGGGCTTGGGCGCGGTTCCGGGCGCGGAGCACGGCGTTGGGGGTCGGCTGAGCCGGGTTCCGGGCTCAGGCGCCGGGGGTGAGGAGGGCCAGTAGCTGGTTCGCCACCGCGTCCGCGTCCGGCCCGGCCGCGTAGACGTAGTTGTCGGGGCGCACGGCGGCAGCGGCGGCGCCGAGGTCGGACAGCCAGCGACGGTGGGTGCCGTCCGGGTCGGCGACGACGGCTCCGGCGGCAGCGCCTGTGGGGGTGGGGCCGAAGCCGACGACAGTGACGCCCAGGTCGCTGAGCCGGGCCCGGTTCAGCCGGGGGAGGGCCTGTTCGGCGACCAGCAGCCGGAAGCCTCCGCCGACGATGTCGTCGAGCAGGCCCGTCCGTCGGCCGTCGCTCACCCGGCCCTGGACGGACAGTCGGCCTCCGCCGGAGGCGAACAGGCCGGGGCCGAGGTCGGGCAGCCGGATCCGGTCCGGCTCGCGGAGCGCGCGCCGGTGGGCCGTCAGCGTGCGGTCGCGCTCGCGGGCGAGCACCGGGTCCCGCAGGGTGTGCTGGCGGCCGAGTTCCATGCTCGTGGCCGTCACGCCGCGTACATGCGGCTCCCGCTCGCTCTGGTAGGTGTCGAGCACCTCGGCGCCCCGGATGCCGCGCAGCACGAGATCCATCTTGAAGGCGATGTTGAGTGCGTCCCGTATCCCCGAGCAGAGCCCTTGCCCCAGAAAGGGCGGCATCTGGTGTGCGGCGTCTCCCGCGAGCAGGACCCGGCCGTCCCGCCAGCGCCTCGCGACCAGCGACTGGAAGGTGTAGGTGGCAGTACGGGCGATGTCGGCGTCGTCGCGGGACAGGTAGCGGCCCACGCGGGACCACACGCCGTCCGCCGCACGCTCCCGCCCGAAGTCGTCGTCATCGTCGAGCAGGAAGCAGAACCGCTGGCGTTCGGCACCGGTGGTGATGACGGTGGTCGGTCCCTCGGGATCGCCGATCTGCAGCATCGACGGCAGCCCCAGGTCGGCCGCGGGGCGCCGGAGGGTGAAGTCGCAGACCAGCCAGGGTTCGGAGAAGCCGAGGTCGTCCTGCTCGACGCCGAGGGTGTTCCGCACGAAGCTGTTCCCGCCGTCGCAGCCGATCACGTAGCGCGCCGCGAGGGTCGCACCGTCCGACGTGTTCAGGGTGACCTGGTCACGGTCCTGGGACAGGCCGGTGACCGTCGTGCCGAAACGGAGGTCGACGTTCGGCAGCGAGGTGCACAACGAGTGCAGCGCCGTCTCCAGGTCGGGCTGGTGGAACTGGTAGAGGTCGGCCCAACCGCTGGCGCCGACGTTGCGGAACACCTGTCGGATGAGGAGGTCACCCGCTCCGTTGCGCCACTCGTACGCGTCCTGTGTGCGCAGGGTGGGCGCCAGTTCGTCGACGAGTCCGAGCCCTTGGAGCGCGCGCATGATCTCGCCGTCGAAGCTGGCGGCCCGCGGGAGGCCGTACAGGCCGGGGTAGCGTTCGAGCACCACGACCGAGTGCCCGGCCTTGCCCAGCAGGGCCGCGAGCGTCATGCCGACCGGCCCGCAGCCGACTACGGCGATTTCGGCGGCTTCGGCGGCTTCGGTGAATGCGGTGACTTCGGCGGCTTCGGTGAATGCGGTGACTTCGGTAGGGGACGGCGTCCGGTTCTCAGGGTGCCTGTCGTTCGGCATGTCCGCAGCTCCTCGGGGGTGGGACGGAGGGTGTGGTGGCCACGACGTCAGTCTCGAACGCTCCTGACACGATGTCTAATGCATGCTTTGCACAGGGAGTTTGCGTCAGACGCAAACGAAGGGGGCGTCCGTGGCCGACCAGTTGGACCTCAACCTCTTGCGCGTGTTCGACGCGTTGATGGACACCGGCAGCGTGTCCGCGGCCGCGATGCGTCTTCATCTGTCCATTCCGGCCACCAGCAGGGCCCTGGGCCGGCTGCGACGGGCGATGAACGACCAGATCCTGGTGCGCGCCGGCCGGGGCCTCGTACCCACCCCGTTCGCCCAGCGGTCGGCCGCCAGGGTCAAGGCGCTGCTGGAGGCCGCGGCCGAACTCCGGGTGGATGCAGCGGGAAGCGACCCGCGATCGTGGCGGCGCACCTTCGCCATCCGGGTCAACGACGGACTCAGCCCCGTCCTCGCGCCCCGCCTCACCCATCGGATCGCCGCCGAGGCACCCGAGGTCCGCCTGCGGTTCGTCGCCCAGGACTCCAAGGAACCTGATCGGCTACGCGACGGCTCGCTCGACCTCGACATCGGCGTCGCCGACCCGCCCCCTCCGGACGTGCGCGCGCGAACGCTGTTCTCCGACCACTTCGTCGCCGTGGTGGCGGCACACTCCGATCTGGGAAAGGCCGCACGGCTGACGGTGGACGACCTGTGCGCCCACCCGCACATCTCCGCCTCCCGCCGGGGCCTCGCGCACGGGCCGCTGGACGAGGCCTTGCACCGCCTGGGCCGCTCCCGCCGCGTCGTCGCGGTGGTGCCCTCCTTCGCCGTGGCAGCCTTGATGGCGCTGGAGGGAGACGTCATCTGCCTCGGCCCCCGGGTGGTGGTGGAGCACCTCGTCGAGCGACAGGTGCCCCTCCGGTGGCACAAGGTGCCACTGGAAATGCCGGCGGCTGACATCGAACTGCGCTGGCACCGCCGACTCGACGACGATCCCGCGTCCCGGTGGCTCCGCCGCCACGTGCTGGAAGCCGTCGGACCGCTCGCCGCCACGCTGCGCTGAACCGGACGTGAGAACCGCCGGGACCCCCCGTCAACGCACCCGTCAACGCACCCGTCAACGCCCGTTCTGTGATCGCCGCCGCGGGTGCGATCCCCGCGATGCCGTCAGGAGAAGTCCAGTACCAGCCGGCCGCGCAGGCCGCCGGCCTCCAGCAGACGGTGGGCCTGGGCCGCCTTCTCGGCCGGCAGCACGTCGGCGACGTGCAGGGTCAGGGTGCCGTCCTCGACCTGGCGGCGCAGCGTGTTCAGCCGCTCGGTGTCGGTGATGCCGTCCGTCACCATCACCGGGCGTACGCGGATGCCGCGTTCGGCGGGGCCGGACCAGCCCCGCAGTTCGGCCAGCGTTCCGCCGTCGGCGATGGCGGGCACCGTCTCGGTGGTCTGTATCGAGCCGTCCACCAGACCGGGAACTCCCTCGGGTACCAGTGCGCGGATGCGGGCGGCGACCTCGGGTCCGCGTTCGACGACGTGGTCGGCGCCGAACCCGCGCACCCGATCGGTGTCGTGCGGGGCGGCGTCCGCGATGACGGTCAGCCCGTCGGCCTTGGCCAGTTCGACCGCGTATCCGCCGACGGCACCGGCCGCGCCGGTCACGGCGACGGTTCCGTCCGGCGGTACGGCCAGCGCGTCCAGGGCGAGGCGCGCGGTCATGGCGTTCATGAGCAGGGTGGACGCGGCAGCGAGGTCCACCCCCTCGGGGGCCGGCACCACCGAGGCGGCGGGTACGACAATCTGCTCGGCGTAGGCTCCGCCGTGCGCGCCGGTGAACAGCACGATGGCGACCACCCGTTGGCCCACGGCAAGCCGTTCGTCGGCCCCGGGGCCGAGCTGGTCGATCACGCCTGCGGCGTCCATGCCGGGCACGAACGGGGGCCGGCGCCCGGGCATGCGCGAGGCGTGACCGCCGCTCCGCAGCATGATGTCGGTCGGGTTCACGGCCGCCGCGTGCACCCGGATACGGACCTCGCCGGGGCCCGCCTGAGGTTCGGGCAACCGCAGGACGCGCAGCACGTCCGGACCGCCGAAGTCGTAGACACCAATGGCCTTCATACCCCGTGCAATGCGTCTGTTCAGCGCCGTATTCCCGCTCAACGAGGCCGGAGCGCAGCGCACTTCGCGTCGCCGCCCGGAGACCGGCGCATCGTCCCGGCCATCAACGAACGGCGGTGACCAGCTACTGCGGGGCAGCCGGCCGTTGCGCGGGGGAGCCGCAGGAGGACATCGCCGCGCGGTCGGCCGCACTGCGGAGAACACAGAATTCATTGCCCTCAGGGTCCGCGAGGACGGCCCAGCCGGCACCATCGGGTTCCCGGCGGTCGTCGACGAGGGTGGCCCCGAGGTTCAGCAGCCGCTCGACCTCCGCCTCGCGGGTGGTCTCCGGACGCAGGCACAGGTGGACCCTGTTCTTGATCGTCTTCGGTTCCGGCACCTGGTGGAAGTACAGCAGCTGGCCCTCCGGCAGCATCACCGCAGTCTCCGGATCACCCGGGCCGTCCTCCGGGTGCAGCGGACGACCGAGCACCTCACTCCAGAACCGAGCCAGCCCGTAGGCATCCGCACAGTCGATCGCCACGTTCTGCAACACCGAGACCATGCGCGCGAGCCTGCCCGAAGCACCGCTCGGTCCGCTACCGAATTGCGGCCGGGCAGCAGACAGCGCCGGCACTTTCGCCACGGGCCCCGGCTCGACCTACCCCGGCTCGGTTCACCCCGGCGGGGCCTCCACCGGGAAGTGGATCGGACTCAGCAGGTGCTGCGCCCGCTCGGGGCTCGGCCGGTTGGCCAGTCTGGGCACGATGGCCGTGCGCAGCTCGCCGATCAGCTCGGTCAGTTCCTCCGGGCTGAGCCAGAGTGCGTGCTGCCGGTAGCCCACCTGGTCGGCCATCGGGTCGGCCTGCTCGCGGTCGAGGTAGGCGTTGAACTCGGCCAGCAGGGCGGTCATCGCGGTGGCGAAGGCCTGCCGGTGATCTTCAGGGGTGAGCGAGCGGACCATCTCGGAGCCGACCACGGCTCGGTCCTGGCGCAGCCGGTAGTGCCGTTCTACCGCGCCTCTCACCCGCCGTTCCTCGGCGACCTCCAGGATTCCGCCGGCGACGAGTAGGTCGATGTGCCGGTAGACGGTGGCCTTGGAGGCCTCGGGGATGCGGTGGCGGCGCTGGCCCGGCAGGCCGCGCTGGTGGCCGGCCCCGAACTCATGCCCGACACACCGTCGGAGCTGCTGCCGTTCGGACTCTCCGCCGCCTACTGGCTCGACCTGCGCGCGTACGACCCGGTGGCCACGGCGACCGCGCTCGCGCGCCCGATGCTGATCCTCCAGGGCGGCCGGGACTACCAGGTCACCGTCGCCGACGACCTGACACGCTGGCAGGCCGCCCTGCGCTTCCGGACCCGTACGTTCGACCGGTCCGGGTGCTCGACGGTCTTCCGCGCCCCCCGAACGTACCGGGTCCGGAGGCGCCGTGCCCTCGCTGGCCGTTGAGGGGGACCGTCGGGTCCGACTGTCGTGTCCGTAGAACAGGAAGCGCCAAGTCCGCTCGTGTGCTTGGGTGTTGGGAACTCCGAGGCGTCGCCGACCGTTACAAGGCGGTGACGATCCGCTCACAACCGAAGCGTGGAGCGCGGCGTCCCTACAGATGACAGAGCCCGAATCGCGCCGACCGTGCTCTTCGGGCCGAGCAATCACCTCCCCTTGAAAGGGGTGCACCCGTGATCGTCTCCAAGCGGAACTCCCTGCGCCTGGCCGCCGTGACCACCGTCGCCGTGCTCTCCCTCGGGCTGGCGGGCACCGCCGCCATGGCGGCCGCCCCGGCCGCCTACCCCACGTCCACCACGCAGCAGGCCGCGGCGCAGCAGGCCGCCGCGCACGCCGGCATCACCGCCAAGCCGTCCGTCACGACCGTCCAGGCCTGGCAGCTGTTCCGGGTCACCGGCACCACCACCGGGCTCAAGGCGGGCACCGAGGTGACCCTGCAGCAGAAGCAGCACGGCAAGTGGGTCACCCTGCCGGCCTCCGTCCGCACCAACCACAACGGCTCCTACTCGCTCGGCGTGAAGCTCGGCATCAAGGGCCTGAACGAGCTGCGCATCGTCAGCGGAGACGTCGCCTCCCCCGTGTTCACCGTCACCGTGCGCTGACCCACGGCCTACGGCCCCCGCCGTCGGGCGGTGCGGTGCCCGCTTCCGAGCGGCCACCGCACCGCCCGACGCCGCACGTGGGAACCAACTTCGGTGCCGGGTTCGTGGTTGTGGCCGTCGTCCGGGTCTGCTGGAGTTTGACCGCTTGTCCCTTCCGCCGGGCCCTGCCTGCGTTCAGCTGAGGCAGGTGGTCGAGCGCTGTGACCACGGTGAACGACACGTCCGGCCACGGCAGGGCCGAGCTCCGCGCGTGGGACCAGGCCAATCCCAGGCCGGAGGCCGAGGACCAAGCTGATTGCGGGCGCGCGGTGGCGTTCAGCGTGGAAGGACCCAGTCCGGTGTCCAGGTGCCGGGGGCTTCGTGGCCGGTCGTGGTGGCGGCGAGGTGGGCGCGGAGGGTGGCCAGTGCTGGGTGGGGGTTGTCGCGGTGCCAGAGGAGTGAGTGCGGGTAGACGGGCGTCGGGTCGGTCACCGGGATGCGGCGCAGGCCGTGGTCGGCGGGCCAGACGAGGCGGGTGTGCTCGCCCATGAAGGTGGCCAGGGCCGGAGTGTCGGCGATGGTGTCGAGGAGCGCGTCGGAGCCGAAGTTGGGGCCGGTCGCCTCGATGGTGAGGCCGAACTCGGCGACGAGGTCGTCGTAGTAGGCGCCCCACTCGGTATCGGGGACGATGCCGGGCATCCAGATCCGGTGCCCGGCGAGCTGGGCGACGGTCACCGACCGGGCGCCCGCCAGCGCGTGGGCGGGACCGGTGAGGAGCTGGAGCGGTTCGTCGATCACCCGGACGGACTCGATGTCCTCGGGAAGGGGCCGGCCGGGCGCGACGACGGCGCGGAAGGACGCGTCGATCGCACCGGAGCGGATGGCGTTGACGGCCGTCTCGATCTCGAACAGCATCATCACGTCGAGATCGATCTCGGGGTGCGCGCGGTGGAAGCCGCGCATCAGGCCCGACGCCGAGCCACGAAGGTTGATCACGTCGACGCGCAGCGGACGGCGGCCGGGGCGCACGGACTCGACCGCGCGCTCGGCGGCGCGCAGCAGCTCGCGCGCGTGGGGCAGGAAGGCCTGCCCGTCGATGGTGAGCTCGGCCCCGCGTGCGGTGCGGGTGAACAACCGCACGCCGAGGTTGCGTTCCAGCGCGGCGATGCGCTTGGAGACGGCCTGCTGGGTGACGGCCAGCTCGGCGGCGGCCTCCTGGAACTGCCCGGCGTCGGCGGCGGCGACGAAGGTCCGAACGGCGTCGAGGTCCATGGCGGCACTCTATAGGTACAACTGGTGGTTGTGGCTTGGCGGTCCTGTGGTTGTTTGATCCTTGAGGATGAGGCGCGCTTTGATGCTTCCGATCGCTGATCGGTTGTGCGGAGGGGGATGGCCGTCGGTCCGCCGAATCGTCTCCCGCGCCGACCGGGTGCCGCCAAGGTAAGTACCTGTGTCTGAACCCCCGATCCGGGTAGCCTGGAGCCCTAGCCTGGGCTGGTGTCCGAGGACAGCGGGCCGGTTGGTGAGCGGTGGTGCGAGGCTGCGACGTACGGCTGAGGCCGGAGTCGCGGCCCGGTACGCGTTTCTGCTCGACGGCGTGTCGTGCCAGGCAGTGGCGGGTGGACCAGCGGCTGCGGAAGCGGGTGGCGGCCGAGCTGAGCGGGGCCGGCCGGGTGGAGTGCCCGGAGTGCGACGCGTGGTGGGTGGCCGGGGTGGATCGGCGTTCGAACGCCCGGTACTGCTCGCGGCGGTGCGTGATGAGGGCCTGGCGGTCTCGGAACGAACCGTTCGGCGAACGGTCACAGTGACCGTTGAGCGAACGCCGAAACGGTCACGATTCGCTCAACTTCGTTCATCCGCAGGCTAGTTGTTGTGATCACCACATTCCGGGCCGGACTCTGCTGCACGGAAGCGGACCGGTCCCGTCACGGCCAACTGCCGTGCCTGGTCCGCGAGTTGGTGGTGAGATTCCACATGGCTCAGGAGATAGCGGAGAAGGTCGGCTGCGTCAGCGCCGACCGATACCAGGAGATCGTCGCCGAGCTGCGGAAGCTGGTCGAGACGACCACCCGCGCGCAGTTCACGATCGGCGACTACGCGCTGGAGATCGAGCCGATGCGCGAGGTCGGCGGCCAGGAGCACAGCGACGAGATGTTCTCCGTCAAGAAGTCGCTGGCCCGGGTGGCCGACGACGTCGGCCTGACCTACTCGCAGGTCAGGCGGGCGAGGTGGACCTCTTCGCGGTGGCCCAAGGACCGCCGGCAGGCCGGCGTCTCCTTCACGGTCCACGAGGTCCTGGCGGGGATCGCGGACGAGCGGGAGCGGTTCGAGGCGATCCTCAACCCACCGCAGCCCCGGGGAAGGTGGACGGCGGACGACGCCAAGCGCAGGGTCGGCCGGCAGGTCGATGTTCCGGTGACCCCGCAGGAGAAGGTCAGCGCGATCCACACCCTCGCCCAGGACGAGGAGGTCGCCGCGGTGGTGACCGGCGACCTGCTGCGGCGTCCGGGCGTGGTCGCGCAGGTCAAGCCGGAGGACAAGGTCCGGGTGGTGGAGGAGCTGACCCGCGACGACGAGGTCGCCGCGGCGGTCGCCCCCAAGTTCCTGCACCGGCCGGCGGTGGTCGCCCGGGTCGCCCCGGCGGAGAAGGTGAGGGTAGTCGAGGAGCTGACCCGCGAGGACCACGTCGCGGCGGAGGTGACCACCGGGCTGCTGCGGCGCCCGGACGTCGCGGCCCGGGCGATGGCCGACGACACCGCCCGCCACCAGGTCAACCACGCCCAGGTCGAGCGGGGGCGGCAGGCCCGCGAGCACTTCGAGGAGAACAGCCCGATCGCGCCGGTGATCCGCAAGATCGACCGGTCGGTGGAGTTCCTGGACCTGGTGACGGCCTGCCACGCGTTCGTCGCCGCGGCCGGGCGGGTCGTCCCGGGCCTGCGCGACCGGCAGCTCGGCGACGACGAGCAGTCGGTGATCCGGGAGAACTGCGCGCGCGTGAGGGCGACGCTGGACTGGATCGAGACGGCGGTCGACACCGGGAAGGTCGACATGGACGGCGAGCTGGCCCGCCTGCTCCAGGGTGAGTAGGCGATGCCCCGCGCCTCCCGGCGCAGGTCGGCGGCGGCCGAGCGGCACGCCGACACCGTTCGCAAGGTCCTCTTCGAGGCCCGTCCCGCCGGGCTGACCTTCGACCAGCTCGGCCGGGCCTCCTCGCTCAGCGCGGGTCAGGCCCGGGCGGGGCTGGCCTGCCTGCGCGACACCATCGCCGAACGGGGCTGGCCGCCGCTGATCTGGACGAGGGCGGACGGCTACCGGTTCTGCTCCGACCCGGTCGAGTTGCAGGCATACGAGGCCGCGGTGATCCGCGAGAAGCTCACCGAGTTCCGCCGGTTCATCACCGGTGTTGTCGCCCCGCACTTCGCCCTCCAGCCCAAGGGCCGGTGGGTGAAGCACCTGAACACCCAGATCAGCTCGGTGGAGTCCACGCTCGAAATGATCGCGGACTACAGCGATGCCTGACCGCCCTGGTCCGGCCGGCGGAGCCGGCCGGACCAGGGCCTTCGTCTTGAGGGGAGGGAACGAGGTTGGCCCGGCGTCGCTGCTACCCGTCGGACACCTTCGACGACGAGTGGGCGCTGATCGAGGCGCTTCTGCCGGTTCCGGCCTGCGAGACGAAGGCCGGCGGGCGGCCGGAGAAGCACCCGCGTCGGGAGATCGTGGACGCGATTCGGTACGTCGTGGACACGGGCTGCAAGTGGCGCGCGCTGCCGAAGGACTTCCCGCCCTGGCGCACGGTTTTCGGCTTCATGGCGCGCTGGGCGGCGGCCGGGGTGATCGGCCAGATCCGTGACCAGCTCCGCGCCCGGGTCCGCCGGGACATGGGCCGGGCGCCGGGCGCGGTCGCCACGATCATCGACTCGCAGTCGGTGAAGGCCGCCGAGACGGTCGGCAAGGACAGCCGGGGCTACGACGCGGCGAAGAAGACATCCGATGCGGAAAATCGTCAAGCCGCCAGGGACAGGTGGACTTCTCGTGGCGTGGGGAAGGCGATGTCCTCGCTGAAGTGCGTGCGCCGGGTGAGGCAATGGTGGAGGCAGCCGATCATGCGGCTGAAGAGGTTGCGTTGGGCGGCGGTGTGCCGGTCGCCGGCTTCGCGGCGGCGGTCGTAGTGGGCCCTGGCGCCGGTTGAGTGGGCCATCGCCGAGAAGGCCCACATGTAGCCGACCCCGGCCAGCCGCTGGTTCTTGACCCTGCGGGCCATGACCACCGTGCTCCTGCCGGAGGCCCTGGTGATCGGGGCCGCACCCGCGTAGGCCTTCATGCCCCTGGCGTTGGCGAAGCGGGAGCGGTCGTCGCCGATCTCGGCCAGGACGCGGGCGCCGCTGAGGGGACCGAGGCCGGGGAAGCTGGTGATGATCTCCGCGTCGGGGTGCTCCTCGAAGGCCTCGGTGGCGGCTTCGGCAAGGTCCTCGGCGCTGGTGCAGGCGGCATCCAATTGACGCAGGAGCGCGAGGGCCTGCCGGCCCATAGCCTGTTCAACCAAAGGGAGTTGGCGCATCTGCGGCGATCGGAGTGCGGCGTGGAGACGCTCGGCCTCGGCGTCGATCGTGTTCTTGCGGCCGGCCTTCTTCAGCAGGGCCCGCAGCTGGGCGCGGGTGAGCTTGGATGCCTTCGCCGGGGTCGGTGCCGCGGCGAGGAGGACGCGGGCGATCGGGTGGAAGATCCCTTCGCGTCGGTGGCCCACGGCCGCCAAGAAGCCGGGGAAGTACTCGCGCAGGTGCGACGTCAGCTTGTTGCCGGCCTGGGTGCGGTCCCAGACCGCGTTCTGCTGGGCACGGGCGAGCACGGCGACGGCCTGGACGAGCTCGCTGTCCGCGGGCAGCTGCCGGTGGGCGTCGGCGTCGGTGCGGAGAATGTTCGCCAACACCAAGGCGTCCAGGTGGTCCGACTTCTTGCGCGCGACGGTCCGGCGCTCGCGGTAGCGTGCCGCGGCCATGGGGTTGATCGCGTACACGGGGCGGCCTGTCGCCCGCAGCGCGGCGACCAGGAGGCCGTGCGAGGTCTCGATGGCCACCGGGATCGGGTTCTCCGCCGTGTCGCCGTGTTCGGCGAGCACCTGGAGAAGCTCGGTCATGCCTTCGACGCTGTCGTCGATGCGGGCCCGGGCCTTCAGCGCGCCCGATTCGTCCACGATGGCTATGTCGTGGTGGCCGCTGGCCCAGTCGATGCCGCAGAACACTCTCTCTTGCTCCAGTTCTCTCATCTGCTTCCTGCGTTTTAGCTGATCAAAGCCGTGCAGGGCATGCGTCTCTCTAATGGAAGGGCTCATTGGCCCGACATCCGATTAGCCGTTCATGACCCCAGCGACCTGCGGGGCCCTCAGTCTCGAACGGAGCTGGTGGCTCCCGATCACGTAAGAGGTGGTCCCCGCAGGAGGCTTGAACCATGATCATCATCGGTCATCAAGGGGATGGTGCTCGTCGTCAGCGGCGAGCGTCAGCACACGTCAGTCTTCTTTGAGGGCTCACGGGCCCGGATCAACGGAGGACGTTGTGCTGACGCCGGCGGCCGGCGACGAGCGGGCTCCAGTCGTGCCACCTGCCGCCCATTAGATCAACGGCAGGAAGCGGCACCTGGTGGTGGACACGAAGGGCCTGCCGCTGTTCGTGATGGTCACCCCCGCCGACATGACCGACCGCGACGCCGCGAAGGAGGTGCTGTTCCGGCTGCGGCTGATGCACCCGGAGATCACGATCGTCTGGGCCGACTCCGCCTACGCCGGGCAGCTGGTCGGCTGGGCGAAGAAGTACCTGAACCTCACCATCAAGACGGTGAGCCGGCCCAAGGACGCGAAGGGGTTCGTGGTCCTGCCGCGCCGTTGGGTGGTCGAACGCTCGCACGCCTGGGTGATGCACGCCCGCCGGCACGCCCGCGACTACGAACGCCTCGTCCAGCACTCCGAGTCGCTGATCACCTGGGCCGCGATCACCCTGATGACCAGGCGCATCACCAAGCGGCAGTCCAGGCGCTCGGGCCAGCCGGCGTCCCGCGAGGCCCAGCGGGACTGATCGTTCTCGGAGTCGGCCAACCGATCGCCACCCGGAGCCGCCGGAAGAACCGGCCGACCCCTACTCTCCCACGACCTCCCGGCGCCGGTCAGCCGGTTCGCCGACACCGGGGCCGCTTCCTGCCCGATGATGTGATCCATCCGACGAGCAGGGTGAACGGGCGGACTTGGGGGAAGGGCCACGCATGGAGATCATCAGCAGCACCGGCTTAGGCCGGCCCTGGCCCGAGCTGATGCCCGACCGCCGTCCGGCCCTGGTGGTCCCCGCAGCCCCCGGTCGTCCCCTGCTCGCCGAAGACGGCTGGGCCCCGCACGACGACGTCCCCGCCCTCACCACCGGTCAGCAGTGCGCCTGGTCCACCGTCCTGGACGGCTACCGGCTGACCGTTCGTCGCCCGTGCGGCCTGACCTGGTTCGACGGCGAGATCGCCGCCACCCGGGAGTGGCGAAACCGCGTCCACGTCCACGGCGCGCTGCTGCTGATCTCCGGCCCGTTCACCAGCGTCTTCGATTTCCGGCCCGTCGCCGCGGCCGGCCGCCTTCTGCTCCTCACCACGCCGGTCCGGCCCGCGGCCGGCACCTGACCGTCTCGGTTCAGTCGGGTTCCTCTTCCGCGTCGCCGATCTCCGCCCGCAGGTCGTGAATGCTCCGCAGGATCTCGATGAGGGCCGCCTCCGTCCGGCCGAGACCCCGGCGGACCCTGTCCACGTCGCCGGCCTCGAAGTGGAGGTGGGCGCCGAGCGCGTCCACCGCGACGGCGATCGCCATCGCCGACGCCATCCGGCCCGGGGGCGTCTCGTCCTGGTCAAGGCCCATGAGCTGCACGCCAGTGCGCTGCAACCGGTTGATCAGCGCGTTGGTCGACACCGCAGAGCCGGGGCCGGCCTGGTCCATCCACCCGAGCAGCACCTCGGCCTGGTCCTGGTCGACCCCCAGCCTCGTCGCGGCGGTGACCTCCAGTTCGACCCTGGCCAGCAGCACGCCGAGCAGCCGCCGGCGGTTTCCCTCCTCCGGACCCTGCGGCCACAGTTCAGGATCGAGTACGGGCTCGTCCCCCAGCGCGACCAGGGCCGCATAGACCTGCTCGGCGCTCACCGGGAACTCGCTCTCGACGCTCACCCGGCCCAGCCTCCCCGGTCAGCAGCGCGAGCGCGCGGACCCACGCCCGAGACACCACCCGTTCGATTCCCGGCCCAGCCGAACGCTTCGCACACCCTCAGAAACAGGTACTCAGCGACTTCACACACATGAAGAACACGGAAGTGCTGGCTCAAGATAACGGCCGCAAGCGCCACCTGGTCGTGGACACCCACGGCCTGCCGCTGTTCGTCATGGTCACCCCGGCCGACATGACCGACCGCGACGCGGCGAAGGAAGTGCTGTTCCGGCTGCGGCTGATGCATCCGGAGATCACGATCGTCTGGGCCGACTCCGGCTACGCGGGCCCGAAGCTGGGCGGCTGGGCGAAGAAGTACCTGAACCTGACCCTCAAGACCGTCGGCCGGCCGAAGGGCGTGAAGGGCTTCGTCGTGATCAAGCGCCGTTGGGTGGTGGAGCGGTCGATCGCCTGGATCATGCACGCCCGCCAGCACGCCAGGGACTACGAACGGCTGATCCAGCACTCCGAGTCGTTGATCACTTGGGCCGCGATCACCCTCATGACCAGGCGCATCACGCAAAGACAGTCCCGCAGGGCCGGCCAGCCCAATCCCCGCGCCCCGATCGGGCACTGATCATTCTCAAGTTCCCCGTCGGGAACGCGGCCGGGAAGAACCCGAGTCACCGGCCGGCGCCTCACTCT
This sequence comes from Kitasatospora sp. NPDC088160, assembly GCF_044741445.1. NCBI lineage: Bacteria > Bacillati > Actinomycetota > Actinomycetes > Kitasatosporales > Streptomycetaceae > Kitasatospora > Kitasatospora sp. NPDC088160. Next base: position 227,039 of record NZ_JBIUSS010000006.1, read on the forward strand.
CCCACGGCCCCGGGCGGCCTGTCAGAGGATTCGCCGCGCTGAAGCAAACACCCGGCGGGTGATGTGATTCGTCGCCTCACTTTCCTGATGGTCAAGGCCAGTTGATTTTTTGGGCTTAAGGAGTGAAATCATCGCAAAACGCGCAAAGAGGCGTCCGCACTGAGCGATAGCAAGCGTATTCCCCGGGACTATGACACAAAGTCTCACACTGAGGAGAAATTGTGATCAAGAAAATGGCGGTCGTCGCGGCCGCTGTCACCGGTCTCGTGCTCACGAACGCGGGTTGGGCTGTCGCCAGCTCAGGCGGCGATCACGGGCACGGCGGAAACTCCGGAATCGCCTGCGTCGTCGGCGACGACGCAGGATTCTCCAACAACTGCGGCAACACGTACGTCTACGCCCCCAGCGTTCTGGGCAACCTGCTCAGCCTGCTCTCGCCTCCCCCCACTGGTGGTGGCGGTGGCAACAATGGCGGTGGCAACAATGGCGGTGGCAACAACGGCGGTGGCAACAACGGCGGTGGCAACAACGGCGGTGGCAACAGCGGTGGCAACAGCTGACCCGGCCCCGCCCTGGCATGTTCTGCCTTGGCCTCCCCTGGACCGGTGAGCAATCGGGTTAGGGTGCTCAGGCCATCGGCCCCAGCGCCAGCCCTCCGTCGATGGGCCGCCGCTGGGGCCGGCTGCTGCCGACTTCGCGTCCTCGCCGAGCTTCGATGTCCAGGGCCCAGGGCCCAGGGCCCAGGTCACACGATCACAGACTTCAACCAGTACCCGGACCGCCCCCCCTGGCTGACCATCCGCCGGCCCGGTGGCCGCCTGACTTGGTTCGACGGCGATATCGCCACCACCCGCGAGTGGAGCCGTACGGTCCGCGCGCACCGCACTCTGCCGCTGATCACCGGCCCGTTCACCAGCGTCCTCGACTTCCAGTCCGCCACCACAGGCCGGTTGTTCCTCCTCCCCACCCCGCTCCAGGTCGCCGACGGCACCTGAGATCATCCCTGTTCGATTCCTGACCTGGGCAGATGCCGCCCGGATGAATGAAAACAGGCTCTAAGCTTGTTGTTTAACCTCGGCGGTCACTCGACCTGCTGATCTGCGGTTCTTCCCGGGACAGTGGAGACGGCCGTTCTCCACGCTTCGAGATGTCGAGTCACGAAGCACGAGAGAACGGCCGCTGCCCATGAGTCTCCCCCTCGACCCGCCCGCATGCCAGGCATTGGCTCTCCTGTCCCGCTTTCGGGTTGAGTTCTACGAATGCCTCTACGCCCGCGCGGACTCACTCTTCGAGCTCACCGATGCGGTGCTGTGCACGGACGGGCCGGTGAAGACCCTCGTCGAGCTGTCGCTCACGGCCGAGCACCGTCGGGGGCATGGCGCCCTGTATGCCGCGCTGGACCGGGGCTGGCTGGAGCCGGCCCGGCTGCGTCGCATGCTGGCCGGCCTGCCGCTGCCGAAGGCGGCCGACGGCCGGATCGTGCTGGCCGTCGACGTGAGCAACTGGCTCCGCCCCGACGCCCCCACCAGCGACGACCGGCTCTTCTGTCACGTCTACGGACGTGGCGACCGCAAAACGGACCAGCTCGTTCCCGGCTGGCCGTACTCCTTCGTCGCCGCCCTGGAAACAGGCCGTACCTCCTGGGTCGCGCTGCTGGACGCCGTGCGCCTCGGGCCGGCCGACGACGCGACCGCCGTCACCGCCGCCCAACTACGCGATGTCGTAGAGCGGTTGACACAGGCCGGACACTGGCAGCCAGCCGACCCGGAGATCCTGATCATGATGGACTCCGGCTACGACGTCGCCTACCTCTCGCACGCTCTCGTGGACCTTCCGGTCGTGCTGGTCGGACGCTTGCGCTCGGACCGCGTCATGCTCCGAGACGCAGGCCCCACACGCTCCACCCCGAGGGGCGGGCGCCCGCGTCGACACGGCGGCGTCCTCACCTTCGCGAAGCCCGAGAGCTGGCATCAGCCCGAGGTCACCACGGTCACGGACACCACCCGTTACGGCACCGCGGAGGCGGTCGCGTGGGACCGGATGCACCCCAGGCTCACCCATCGCGGCCCCTGGCTGGACCACGCAAAGGAAGAACTGCCGATCCTGCACGGGACATTGGTGCGACTGAAGGTCGATCGCTTGCCGGGCGACCGGGATCCGAAACCGGTCTGGCTGTGGTGCTCGGCCACCGCCGCCACCGGCGCGGACGTGGACCGCTGGTGGCAGTCGTTCCTGCGCGGATTCGACCTGGAACACACCTTCAGACTCATGAAGCAGACGCTCGGCTGGACCGCCCCGAAGATCCGCCACGCCGACAGCGCTGACCTGTGGACCTGGCTCATCATCGCCGCCCACACCCAACTCCGTCTGGCCCGGCCGCTGGCCGAGGACCTCCGCCGCCCCTGGGAACGGCCCGCCGAGCCCCGCCGTCTCACCCCCGCCCGGGTGCGGCGGGGGTTTCGCAACATCCGCCCGACCATCGCTCGCCCCGCGACAGCACCGAAACCGTCCAAGCCGGGCCCCGGACGGCCGCCCGGCTCGAAGAACAAGCAGCGGGCCACGCGTCACGACGTCGGAAAGACGGTCAAACGCGCCGAATCGATCAAGGAACACCAAGCCCGACGAGGATAAATTCCAAGCTAAGGAGAGAACTCGCGTGAGTACTGCCCCTGCGTCTGCCCCCGCGCTTGACCCCGAGCACACCGCTCTGCTCGTCCTGGACTGCCAGCCCGCGATCCTGGCCGTTCTGCCCGAGGGCGGGGGCCGGGAAGCCCTGCTCGACCGTGTGGAAGCGGCGATCGCCGACGTCCGCACCAGCGGCGCCACCGTCGCCTACGTGCGCGTCGGCTTCACCGAGGCCGACTGGGACGCGATCCCGGCCACCAACAAGTCCTTCGCCCCGCTGGCCCGACACCGCGTCATGCACCACGAGGACCCTGCCACGGCCGTCCACGAGCGCCTGGCCCCCCGGGACGGCGACCTCGTCGTGCGCAAGACCCGCTACGGCGGCATGTCCACCACCGACCTCGACCGGCAGCTGCGCGAGCGCGGCATCACCACGCTGGTCGTCTCCGGCATCAGCACCAGCGGCGTCGTCCTGTCCACCGTCCTCGACGCGGCCGACCGCGACTACCGGCTCTACGTCCTGTCCGACGGCGTCGCCGACCCGGACACCGAAGTCCATGACGTCCTGCTCCAGAAGGTCCTCCCCTCGCGGGCCCACATCATCGACACCGCCGAGCTGCGCACCCTGCTCCGGGCCGACTGACTCGAACCGCCGAACCGCCGAACCGCCGAACCGCCGAACCGCCGAGCCGCCGAGCCGGAGACGGGAGCGGTGTCAGCCGGACACCGCGCGCGCCCGGCGAGCACACTTCCACCGTGCCCCCGTGCCCGAGGGTCGTGGTACTCGGCCGGCTGCGGGCTCTCCCCGGTCCCGGCGGCCGCCGCGGATCCGCAGGTGTTCATGTGGGCCCTCGGGAAGGAGGACGCGAGCGCTGCCGAGACGGCGCTGATCCGTTTGGCGGCGATGACCGGCGGCACGCGGCCCGCCCAGGGAGCCGGCTGGGGCTGGGGCCGTGGAGACCGGGCGGGGAGTCCGGACCCGGTTCACCAGCTGTTGAGCCGCTGGTTCGAGGGCGATCACATGGTGCGTCAGATCGCAGAGCCCGACGCTTGACTCGCCGGGCAGGTCGGGTCCGCCGACCGGGTCGCTCCGGTACGGCCGGGTCACTCCGTTACGGGCAGGCACTCGGTGAGCAGGCCGACGATGTCGCGCCAGGCGCGCTGAGCGTGCCGGGGGTGGTGGCCGACGCCGGGGAGCACGGTGTGGCCGACCGTCGGGTGGTGGAAGGCGTGCAAGGCGCCGCCGTAGACCACGAGGCGCCAGTCGACGCCCGCGGCCTGCATCTCGGCGGCGAACGCGTCCCGTTGTGCGGGCGGCATGATCGGGTCTTCCGATCCGACCCCGGCCCACACCGGGCAGCGGATGCGCGCCGCCTCGCCGGGTCGGCCCGTGGTCAGGGCGTTGACCGTCCCGATCGCCCGCAGGTCGACGCCGTCGCGCCCGAGTTCCAGTGCGATCGCGCCGCCGGTGCCGTAGCCGATGGCGGCGATCCGGTCGGGGTCGGTCCGCGGTTCGGCGCGCAGCACGTCGAGCGCCGCGTGGCCGATGCCCCGCATCCGGTCGGGGTCGGCGAGCAGGGGAGTGACGTGCGCCAGCATCTCCTGCGGGTCGGTGAACCAGCGCCCGCCGTTGATGTCGAAGGCCATTGCCACGTAGCCGAGTTCGGCGAGGGCGTCGGCCCGGCGGCGCTGGAAGTCGTTGAGCCCGGGCCCCTCGGGCCCGACCAGGACCGCGGGTCGGCGGCCGGTACCGGCCGGGAGCGCGAGGTGCCCGATCATCGTGAGGCCGTCGGCCGGGTACTCGACCGTGTGCGTGGTAACCGTCGTCATGGGACCGGACTGTAGTGAGCGTCGAGCCCGGGCGGGCCGGTTTTTCGCCGGCGGCAGAACGGCGCGGGTGTGCCTCGGATGATGCGGCGATGCCAGTGGTGGGACCGGGCTCGGGGGCCGGTCCCACCACGGACGGCGGTCGGCGGGAGGCGGATCGGCGGGTTCGTCTCACGCGACGTCGTCGGCCGCCCGCGCTTGCACCGTCCGCTCCGTCATCCGCTCCAGGCTCGTGTCAGTATCCGGCCGGGGCGTCCTCGATGTCCGAGATGAGCTTGGTGCTCAGGTCGCTCTGCACGGCCAGCTCGGTGTGCGTGGCGTTGGGGCCGGTGCCCCAGGTGAGCGTGACGGTGGTGAACAGGTGGCCGGCTCCGGAGTCGTGGTACCGCACCTCCCAGTGGGTGGGCACGTCCTGGGCGCGGAGGACGCCGTCGGCGTGGTTGGCCTGCTCCCAGGCGGCCAGTCGCTGCTGGAAGTCCTCCGTGAGGTAGTGGGCGCGCAGGCCGTCCGACAGGTTGTCGGTGCCGTCGGAGACGGCGTCGATGTAGGCGCCGTAGAAGTCGGCGACCCGGTCGACCGCGGAGTCCGGGCTCCCGTCGCGGACCGGGTCCCCCGGCGCCACCCGCTGCCCGACCGCCTGCTCGGTACGGGTCGGGGAGACGGGGTGCTGCGGGCCGGCCGCCGTGGCCTGCGGCGCGGCCGCCGCCAGGATCAGGCCGACCGTGGCGGCCGCCGCCAGCAGTCCGCGTCGAACACTCAGCTTCATCGTCAGTCTCCCTCGTCATGCCAACGGGTCGAGCCCTGGGCGGGTCACCTGGCAATGCGCGGACCGTCCGGGCCGGATCACACCAATCACCTGCTCAACGACGCCCGGCCCGGAAGGGAACGGGCCGCGCGAAATTCCGGCGCAGATCCGACCCTTCGGCGCTGGTCAGGTGCGGGCTTCGAGTCCGGCCAGGAGGTAGGCGACGTCCAGTCCTGTGTTGAGGTACTGCTCGAAGGTCCGGTTGTTCAGGGCCCAGGGCGATCGCTTCTGCCGGATGAGGGCGATGGCGGTGACGGCGTCGTGGCCCAGCTCGATCAGGGTCTGAGCGACGACGAGGCCTGAGCGGTTGTAGCCGGAGTGGCAACGCACGAGAACGGTTCGGTCGTTCCGTACGGCCGCAGCGGCAGTGACGGCCAGCTGTCGGACCGAGTGGAGCTGCTCGGCAGTCAGTGGGCTGTCGGGGATTTCACTGATCAGATGGTCGACTCCGGGGCTCGGCCCGTGGCCTGCTCGGGTGAACAGACTGATGACCAGGTCGAATTCGCGACCGACAACGGCGGTCTGCGCCTCGCCTTCAGGGCCGGCCCAGAAGTGTCCGCCCAGCCATAGCTGCGGCCTGACCTCGTTCCACGGCGCCTGCGGTTCGGGGGCATCGCGGTCCTTCTGGCGCGTCTTCATGGGCGCTCCTCTCCGGGTGGACCAACGACACGGTCGGACGGATGCGTTCCCTGCCCATTCCGATGCGCTGACGGCGGCCCCGTAGACGCAGGCGGTGCCGAGGTGGCGAGGTGGCGAAGGTGTCGTGAGGTCCGGCCGGTCACTGGGTGCCGCGGCCGGGGGCGGGTCGGTGCGGGGGTCGGCGTTCGTCGCGTTGGCGGTGCGGCTGCCCGTGGTGTGCCGTCGGGGGGCTGGTTCGTGGGCCCGGGCGGGGTGGTGGGCCGTGGTCGCGGAGTTCGCAGATCACCGCCCAGGCGACCGACACCACCGGCACCGCGACCACCGCGCCGAGGACACCGGCCAGCACGGCGCCGCCGATCACCGACAGCGCGACCGCCACCGGGTGGATCCGGACGGACCAGCCCATGACCAGCGGGTGCAGCAGATGGCCCTCGATCTGGCCGATGACCACGATCAGCCCGAGCACCAGCAGCGCGACCACCGGGCCGCGGGCCGCCAGGGCGACCAGCGCGGCGACGGCCAGCGCGATGGGGGAGCCGATCAGCGGGACGAGCGCCGCGACGAACTCCAGCATGATCAGTGGCAGCACGAGCGGCACCCGTAGGACGGCCAGCGCGACGCCGACCAGCACCGCGTTGGTCGCCGCCACGATCAGCACACCCCGGGTGTAGCCGGCGAAGGTGCGCCACGCGGCGTGCCCCGCGCGGTCCCAGGCAGATCGTGACCGGGCCGGGAGCTGGTGCTGCGCCCAGCACCACATCCGGTCGCCGGAGTGGAGGAAGAACACCGAGCAGAACACCGCGAGCGCCAGCCCGGTGAGCATTTCGACGACCCGGCTCGCCCCGCTGAGCGCGGTGCTGAGCAGCGCCGAGCGGTGGGCGGTGACGAACTCGCCGAGCTTCGCGCGCAGGTCGGTGACGGTGCCGGCCCGCAGGTGGAAGGGGGCGCCGGTGAGCAGGCGGTCGATCCGCCCGAGGCCGCCGCGCAGTTCGGTGCCCAGCCGGCCCCACTCGCCGACGACGGTCGTCCCCACCAGGGCGAGAACGCCGCCCACGACCACGATGGCGCACACGAGGACCAGCAGGACGGCGATCGAGCGGGGCAGCGCCCGTGCCAGCAGGTCGACGAGCGGCCGCAGGACCGAGGTGATGACCAGCGCCAGGAACACGGCGATGACCGGCAACTGGAGCCGGCCGAGGACGGAGACGGCCAGGTAGGCGGCCACCCCGAGCAGGAGCAGCCGCCAGGTGTACCCGGCGGCGGTCCGCAGCCCGGCCGGCACGCGGCCTCCGGACCCGTCGGACACGACGGGGCGCGCCCGGGGCAGGACCACCCGGGTCGGGTGGCGCCGCCGGGCCGGTCTCGCGCCGTTCACTCGCACGGGCGGCCTCCCTGGCGTCTGCCGGCTTCGTCCGGCGTCGCGCGGCTACCCGGGCCGACGGGCCGGAAACGGGAGAGGGTCCGGAAACGGCCGAGGGTCCGGAAACGATCGAGGGTCCGGAAACGATCGACGGGCCAGAAGCGGTCGGCGGGCCGGAAACGCTCGCGTCCACAGCTGCGCCGTGAGCGCGACCAGCAGCGCGCTGCGTGGCCCGCCACGTACACCGCCGCGGCGGTCAGGAACAGGCCGACGTGCCCGACGGTGGAGAACGCCGGCACACGTGTAGCCACCGTGGCTGCGGGCACACGCGGGGCATGGATGAGGAGCGGGTGGTGAGCCCGGCCCTGCCCGGGCCGGCGGCCCTGCCCGGGGCGGCGGTCCGTCCGGCCCGGGCCGTCCGCGCGACCCGAACCGCCGCGCGGGACGGCGGCCGGGACGGCAGGACTCCGCCGCGAACGGACCGGGAGCCCGCCGTGTCACGGCCGGCCGAGCAGCCCGGCGGGGGTGAGGGGGAGCAGCAAGTCGGCGGCCTGCGCGTCGCGGTGCGCCGGGAGGGCCGCGCGCGGGTGGTCTCCCTCGGAGGTGAACTGGACCACGGCAGCGCGAACGGTCTGTGGACGGCGCTGTCCCGTCCGGTGGCCGGGGGCGAGGAACGGATCGTCGTCGACCTCACCGGCCTGCGGTTCTGCGACTCCACCGGGCTGAACCTGCTGCTGCGCTCACGCCTGGACGCCGAGGCGGCCGGCCTGCGGCTGGGACTCGCCGGTCCGGGGCCCGTGGTGGCGAGGCTGTTCGCGATCACGGAAGCCGACACGGCGCTGCGCATCCACCCCGACCTCGACGCCGCTCTGAAGACCGCGGACCCGCCGCAGCGCGGCTGCGACGACGTGGAGTGAGGAGAACCCGGCATGAAGAGCCCCGGGGAGGGAGCGTTGCCGAAGGACTCCGGCCGGAGGGCGACGGCTTCCGGCCGGCGGCCGAGTGGCTCCGACCGGACCAGGCGGCTCGTGCTGGTCGGCAGTGAGAGCGCGGTCCAGCGGTCCCGGGACTTCAGCCGTGCGGCGCTGCTCGCCTGGCACTGGCTGCCCGCGCCGGATGCCGGGCGGCTGGCGGCGGCGGAGGACGTCCTGCTGATGGTGTCGGAGCTGGTCACCAATGCGTGCCTGCACGCGCCCGGCGGCCCCCGGGAGCTGCGGCTGGGCTGGGACGGCGAGCGGCTGCGGGTGGAGGTCTCGGACGCCAGCCCGGCCGCGCCGCGGCTGCGCCCGTTCGCGGACCCGGGCCGTCCCGGCGGCCACGGCCTGCGGGTGGTGGACCGGCTGGCGCGCGACTGGGGCTGCCTGCCCGAGGGCGAGGGGAAGCTGGTCTGGCTGGAGGTCGCGTCCCCGGTGGACCCTGGCGCCCTCCAGGGCTGAGCGGGGTCTCAGGCCTGACCGGGGTGCGGCTGGGGCGGCGGTGCCGGATCGGGGTCGGAACCGGGGCCCGGGAACGGGTCGGGAGTGGGGAAGGGCGGGATCGGCGGCGGTGCCGGGTCGGGGTCCTCGCCCGGCTTCGGGGCGGGGTTCGGGTGGGGGACCGGCTCGGTGTCCGGGCCGGGGGGAGCCGGGACGGTCATCATCACCGGCGTGGTCGTCATCAGCGGCATGGTCATCCTGACCGGCGTGGTGGTTCTGACCGGCATGGTGGTTCTGACCGGCGTGGTCGTCATGACGCCCTCCTCAACGGCCCAGCGCGTGCGACAGCTCGCGCTTGTTCATCTTCGAACGGCCCTTGACGCCGCGCTGCCTGGCTTCGTTGTAGAGCTGGTCGTAGGTCGGGCCCCGGGCCCCCGTGTGCGAGCGCTGCCCGCCGCGGCGGCCGGAGGAGATGTCGTGGAGCGAACTGCGGCTCGCGGTCTTCGACTCGCCGTGCCGGGCGCGTTCCTTGTTCACCGTGCGGGCGGCGATCTCCTCGGCCCGCTTCTCGGTCTCGCCCCGGTCGAGCGCGCTCTCCTTGATGTGCTCGTACTGGCGCTCCCGTTTGGGGCTGGATCCTCGGGGCATGGCGGCGCTCCTTTTCGTGACGGCAGGGCGTTGCCCGAGCGCGTGTACCCGTAGGCAAGGTAATAAACCGCCCAAAACATGAATCGGAAGTCGTGTGTCGGGTAGAGAACGCATGACGCGGCCGTGGATCGCAGCCAGTCGCGTCCGCACCCTCACCGGGTGCCACCGGGACCGTCGCCCGACGACACCGGGCCCAGGTCCTCCGGAAAAGCAGCCCCGTCGCGTTCGGCGCGAGCCGCTCGCGGCGCCGGGCGTTCGCCCCGATGCCCCAGGAGAGAGCCACCGTGTCCACCACGCTGGAAACCGGTCGCCCCACCGACCGGACGGCCGCCCCGCCGTCCGGCCTTCCGCCCGACGTGCCACCCCGCCCGACGGACGCGCAACTGCGCGCGATGGGCAAGTACGAGGCACGCGAACTCAGCGACGCGCTGTTCGAGCGCCTGGCCGCACTCGCCCGCGAAACGCATGCGTACAGCTACGTGCGCGGCACGATCATCGAACTCAACATGCCGCTGGTGCGCTTCATCGCCGCCCGCTTCCGCCACCGCGCCGAGGACATGGACGATATCCTCCAGGTCGGCACGATCGGCCTGATCAAGGCGGTCGACGGCTACGACCCGCACCGCGGCGTCGAGTTCGTCACCTACGCCATCCCCACCATCGCCGGTGAGATCAAGCGCTTCTTCCGTGACACCTCCTGGCCGGTCCGGGTCCCGCGCGGCATGCAGGAGCTGTACCTGACCGTCGCCCGCGGATCCGACCGGCTGGAGCAGGAACTCGGCCGCCTCCCGCACCCCGACGAGATCGCCGAGGACCTCCACATCACCGTCGAGCAGGCCGCCGAGGGCTTAGTCGCAGGCCGCGTCTACCGGCCCGACTCGCTGGACGCTGCGCGCGAGCAGGACCTCGACGAGAGCGGCAGCGCCATGCTGGACCGCATGGGGGCCTGTGACCCCGGCATCGAACTCGCGGATTTCCGCACCGCCGTGCGCCCCCTGCTCGCCCGGCTGTCGTGCCGCGATCAGACGGTGCTCAAGCTGCGCTTCTGGGACGGCTGGACCCAGTCCCAGATCGCCGAGCGCATCGGCGTCTCCCAGATGCACGTCTCCCGCCTGCTCACCGCCACCCTCACCAGCCTGCGCGAGCAGCTGGAGGACCGCGACGCCCCCGGCTGGGCGGACGAACCCGCAGGTCCGGCCGAACCCAGGGGAGCGGAGGACGGGGGAGCGGAGGACGGGAGAGCGGACGACGGCGGAATGACCGACCAGGGAGCCGCCGAACCCGAGGCGCCACGCTGATTTCTTTCCCTCCCGGGCGTTTCCGGCCCCCCGCAGCGGATAGCCGCGCTGCGGGGGGGGCGTCCTGGACGAAGCGTGATGAAGCGTGACGAAGGAGGAACACCGTGTCCCCGAAGGTTTCCGACCACGTCCGGATCGAGCGGCCGCTCTTCGACGGCACCCGCGATCCGGCGGGCGGCACCGTCACCCCCGGCGCGGACGGCGCCCCCGGCCACGGGCTGCGCCTCGCACCCGCCCGAGCGGATGCGTAGCGCACGGCGTGAACCGACCGGCCGGCCGGTGACGGAAGGAGCCGACACCATGACCCGCCGACCACCGACCGGCCGTGCCCCGGGGCCGGGCGGGTTCACCGCACGGGCCCGGCCGTGGGCCGGCGGCACCGTCCTCGCGCTGTACGGCGAACTCGACCTCGACTCGGTCGGCGCCCTGCACACGGCCCTCGACGCGGCCCTGGCCGCGCCCCTCACCGTCATCGTGCTCGACTGCGCCGACCTGGAGTTCTGCGACTCCACGGGGCTCAACTCGATGCTCCGGGCCCACGCCCGCGCGGCCGCCGAGGGCAGCCGGATCGAACTGGCCCGCCCCCGCCCGCTGGTCCTGCGGATGCTCGAACTGACCGGGGCCGTCGAGGTCTTCGCGCTGCGGGACGTGCCACCGGAGTGAACGCGCGGCCTGCCGCCCCGGGCCGCACGGGCGCGGGCCCCGGCCCCGGGCCCCGGGCCCCGGCCCGCCGGACCGACACCTGTCCTGCCTGCCGCCCTCCGGTGGCACAGTGGAAACAGGGCGGCGGCCCGCCGCCCCGGGGTCGGGACGTCCGGTCGGGCACCCCGGCCGTGCGGCGGACCCGGGCGGTGGAACGGATGGACGAGCGGTCGGCACCCGACGCCGACCCGGCCGAGCAGGCCCCGCGGCACCTGCTCGCCGGGCTGACCACCGTGCGCGACGGGGACTTCGCCACCCGGCTCGCGCCCGAGCAGCCCGGCATGCTCGGGGAGATCGCGACGAGCCTCGCCGGCGGCGCCGACGACCACGTCACCGAACCCGTCGACACCCGCCACCTGCTCGGCCGGATGCAGTACTGGCTGGACACGCCATGACCGCCGGGCACGAGCCCTCGGACACCACGGCCCGGGCCCTCGCCGAGACCGTGCGCCGGCTCCAGAGCGCCGCCGCCCGGGTGCAAGCCGACGCCCGCGCCCGCGCCGTCGTCGACCTGGCCACCGGGATCCTGGCCGAACGCCTCGGCCTGCTTCCCGCCGAAGCCGCCGCCTGCCTCGCCGGGCTCGCCCGGGAGGCCGCCGTGCCCGTGGCGGCCCTGGCCGCCGACATCGCCGGGGTGTCCGGGCAGGCACCCGGGCAGGCACCCGGACCGCTCGCGGGCACAGCCGACCCTGCGTCGCCCGACCCCGTGACGCCCGCTCTGGCCGCCGTCCCCGATCTGCAAGGCGCCGCCGAAGCCGTCCTGGAGCAGACGGCGGACGCGCTCGGCGCGCACGCCGTCGCGCTGTGGCTGCGGCTGCCGGGCGGTGTGCTCGCCCTCGCCGCGCACGCCGGGCTGCCCGCCGCCGAGGCCGACGCCTGGAGCCGGGTGCCACCCGGCGTCCCCACCCCGGCCCAGCACGTCGTGGTCGGCGGCGTGGAGCTGTGGCCCGGCGATCCGGAGGCCGCAGGCCCGTCGGTGGGAGCCGGCTCGGCCCGGGCCGTCCTCCCGCTGATCGACGCGGGCCGCCGCCGGGGCGCGCTGGAGGTCCTGTGGCCCGCACCCGGCCCCGCCCCCGCGCTCGGCGGGCCCCAACGCCGCCGGCTCCACGCCCTCGCCGACCTCTGCGCGACCCTCCTGGCCGACGTCCGCACTCCCGCTCCCGCTCCCGCTCCCGCTCCCGCTCCCGCTCCCGCTCCCGCTCCCGCTCCCGCTCCCGCTCCCGCTCCCGCTCCCGCTCCCGCTCCCGCTCCCGGT
>NZ_JBIUSS010000006.1:239709-244138 GCF_044741445.1 Kitasatospora sp. NPDC088160
GCCCCGCCCGGCGACGACACCGCGCTCCTGGAGGGCCTGCCCACCCCGGCCCTGCTGCTGGAGCCGGTCGTCCGCCGAGGAGAGATCGCCGACTTCACGCTCCTGCGGACCAACGCGCACTTCCGCGATCCGCTGGGCCGCCCCCGGGACACGCTGGAGGGCACCTCGCTCCTGGAGGTCTACCCGGCCGCGTGCGCCACCGGCCTCTTCGAACGGCTGATCCGGGTGCACGAGACCGGAGTCCCGTTGCCCGGCGAGCGGGTCCGGCTGGTCTTCCAGCAGGGCGGACTCGCGCTTCCCACCACCGTCCTGCTCGCGGCGGCCCCCGTCGGCGGCCGCGTGCTGGTCGGCTGGCAGACGGAGACCGCGCGGGCCGGTGAGGCCGAGCAGAGTGCCCTGCTGCGCCAGGCCCAGCGGCTGGCCCGGGTGGCCGGGTTCGAGGAGCACCCGGCCGACGGCCGGATCCGCTGGAGCGACGGCCTGCACGAGATCTACGGGCTGCCGCCCGACACCGACCCGGTGCCGCTGGCCCAGCTCGCCCGGCACGCCCACCCCGACGACGAGCCCGCGATCCGGCGCCTGCTGGACACCGTCCAGCGCCAGCACCGGACGGCCTCCGCCGTCGTCCGCCTGGTCCACCAGGACGGCACCCACGGGTACACCCGGGTGATCGCCGAGCCCGTCCTCGACGACCACGGGCGGCTCACCGGTGTGCGCGGCGCCTTCCACGACGTGTCCGCCCAGCACCGCACGGAGGTCGCACTCGGTGCCACCCGGGCACGCCTCGCCGACAGCGAGCAGGAGACCGCCGACAGCGAGCGACTGGCACTGCGGCTCCAGCAGGCCATCCTGCCCGCCGCTCCGCCCCCGCTCGGCCCGGCCGGCCTGCGGGCCGCCGTCCGCTACCGCCCCGCCGCCCAGCACGACCGGGTCGGCGGCGACTGGTACGACGTGCTGCTGCTGCCCGACAAGCGGGTGCTGCTCACCGTCGGGGACGTCGCCGGGCACGGCGTCGGCGCGGCCACCGGCATGGTCGCCCTGCGGCACGCGCTGCGTGCTCTCGCCGTCACCGGGGCCGGCCCGGCCCGGATGCTGGAGTGGGCCAACATCGTCGCCCTGCGCGAACCCGGCCAGATCACCGCGACGGCCGTCTGCGTGCTCGTCGACCCGGCCGGCGGCGAACTGCGCTGGGCGCGGGCCGGGCACCTGCCCCCGATCCTGGTCGGAGCGGACGGCGCCCACGTGCTGCCGCTGCCGCACGGCGTGCTCCTCGGCGCCCTGGACGACGCCCGGTACGAGGAGCACACCGCTCACCTGCCGCCAGGCGACGTCCTGGTCCTCTACACCGACGGCCTGGTCGAACGCCGGGACCGCCCGGTCGAGGAGTCCGTCGACCAGCTGATCCGCGTCGCCGGAGCCCCCGGCCCCGACCTGGAGCGCTACCTCGACCGGCTGCTGGAGCTCAGCCCCGCCGACACCGACGACGACACCTGCCTGATCGCCGTCCAGAGCCGGTAGCCCTCTGCCGCGTGAACCCCGGTCCCCTCGTCCTGAGCGGGCCTGCGAAGCGCGGCGTTAGGCCCGGGCCCGCCCGGGTAGGCGCGGCCCTGCGGGGGCGACCGGAACCGAACGACGGAGAGGACTCCCCATGTTGCTGCTAGGACTCCTGCTGATGGCGGCGGCCGGTGCCTTCGCCGGACTGCTGATCGCGGACAACCTCTCCGGCGGGCCCGACTACCAGGCGACGGTGCTGGGCATCCGCCTGCCGGCGCTCGACAGCCTGGGCATCTTCCTCGCCGGGCTGGCCCTCGCCCTGCTCTTCTGCCTGGGCCTGGCCCTGATGGTCCTGACGGCCCGGCGGGCCCGGCGGACCCGACGCCCCGTCCGGCTGTCCGCGCACCGGGCGGCCCACCAGCGGTCCCAACCGGTGGTGCGGCCGGACCCGCCCGAACGATCCCTCCCGCCCGAACGATCCCTCCCGCCCGACGAGGGCGAGCAGCCCGCGCCGCCGGAGGAACGCCCCGCCCAGCAGGGCGGCCGGGACGTCGGCCTACCGGCCGAGCCCCCACGCGGCGGCCGGACCCGCCACCTGTTCGGCCACTGAGGCGCCGCGACGCCCCCCGGAGCCGATCCTCCGACGACCACGGGCCCCTCGCCGGGCCGGGAAGGACGCGACCGCATGACCGGACCACGGCCTTCCCTCGGACGCCCGTTCCCCACGAGGCCGTGGGCGCAGCGGCTGCCGCTCCAGGCCGACCTCAGGGCGGCCGCCGACGCCCGGGCCTTCACCGCCGAGTTCCTGGCCGACGTCGCCGACCCGCTGCTGGTCGCCGACGCCGTCCTGCTGGTCTCCGAACTCGTCGGCAACGCCCTGCGCCACGGCGGCGAGCCCGGGACGCTGCTCCTGATCCGCGCCACCGGCCGGCTGCGGATCGAGGTCAGCGACGCCAGCCCGCGCCCGCCGCTGCCCCGGCCCCCGCACCCCCCGGACGAACCGGGAGGCCTCGGCCTGTTCCTGTTGAGCCGGCTCACCCTGCGCTGGGGCTGGCACCCGTCGGGGCCGGGCAAGACGGTGTGGTGTGACCTACGGCTGCCCGCGAGCTGACGGCCCGCCCGGCGCCTGCCGGGCGGGTGTTCTGCGTCCGGGAGGAGCGGTGTCCGTGCGCGGCCACCCGGCGGCGCCGGACGCCGGTCGCGACGCCGGAGCGCCGGACGCGCCCCGCGCGGTGGCATCCTGACGGGGCAGGTCCGTCCGTGGGCGTCGAGCACAGCGAGGATCCAGTGGCCGTGAACCGACCGTCGTCGTCCCCGTCGCCGCCGTCGTCGTCCCCGTCGCCGTCGCCGTCGCCGCCGTCGCTGTGCGGCGTCCTGGGTTGAGCGGCGTGCGCCGCCGCGGCCGGTTGACGGCGATCGCCCGCAGCTGGTGGCAGGTCCTGCGGGCGGCCGTCGTCGGCGTGTGGGAACACGGCCGCACCATCGAACTGCTCCAGCGCTCGATGGCCTTCGCGGCGCTCTTCTTCGTGACCCTCGTGCCGCTGCTGATCGTCATTGCGGCGGCCTTCCCCGCGCGCGGCAGCGGGATCTCCGAGTGGATCACCGACGGCCTCGGCCTGAGCGGGCCGGGCGCCGACGCCGTCCACCGGCTCTTCGCCTCCCGGGGCCAGGTGCTCAGCACGACCACGGGCTTCGGCCTGGCCGCGCTGGCGGTCTTCGGGGTCTCGTTGATGGCGTCTGTCCAGGGCGTCTACGAGCGGGTGTGGGAACTCGACCGCGGCCCGTGGCACGCGGTCTGGCGCCAGACCCTCGGCCTGGCCGGGCTGACCGGGTACATCGTGCTGGCCGCCTCCAGCGGCGCGCCCTGGCGCCACTCGGCCGTCCAGCCCTCCTTCCGCATCGCCGTCACGACCGTCGGCGGCCTCCTGCTGTTCTGGTGGCTCCAGCACCTGCTGCTCGCCGGACGCGTCCCGCCGAGGCAGCTGCTGCCCGGAGCCGTCGCGACCATGGTGGCGCTGGCGGGCCTGCGGCTCTTCTCGCGGCTGGTCTTCGCGCCGCTGCTGGTGTCCAACGCGGTCTCCTACGGGACGGTCGGGACGGTGCTGATCGTCCAGTCCTGGCTGATCGGCGTCGGCTACACCGTCTACGGCGGCGCGCTCGCCGGGCGCGCCGTGGTCCGGGCCCGCCGCACGCCGTAGCGCCGGCGCCAGGCCGGGGCGGCCGGTGCTGCGGCACGCGGGTGGGTTAGGGCGCGGCGCAGCGGGCAGGCGCGCGGGCGGCCGGGAAGGGCTCGGCCACCGCACATGCGAGGAGGCCCCAGATGAGCATGGTGAAGAAGACGGTCGACGTCGACGTGCCGCTGCACGCCGCGTACAACCAGTGGACCCAGTTCGAGGAGTTCCCGCGCTTCATGGAGGGCGTCGACGCGGTGACCCAGCTGGACGAGCGCCACAACCACTGGCGGACCAGCATCGGCGGTGTCACCCGCGAGTTCGACACCGAGATCATCGACCAGCTGCCCGACGAGCGGATCGCCTGGCGCACGACGGACGGCGACGTGAAGCAGAAGGGCGTCGTCACCTTCCAGGAACTGGACGACCGGCACACCCGGGTCAACCTGGCCATCGACTTCCAGCCGGAAGGGATGGCCGAGAAGACCGGCGACATGCTGGGCATGGTCGACCGCAGGGTCAAGGGGGACCTCCGGCGCTTCAAGGACTTCATCGAGGACCAGGGCCGGGAGGGGGGAGCCTGGCGCGGCCGGATCACCCCCGGCTGAGCCCCGCCCCCGTCCACGCCCCCCCTGTCACCCCCTGGCGGGGGGGCCCGCCCCCCCCCCCCCCGGCGGCCCCCCCCGCCCCCGGCGGGGGGGGGGGCGCGGGGCCCGGGGGGGGGGGGGGGCGGGCCCCCCCGGGGGGGGGGCCGCCCCCCCGGC